>JAYRUZ010000005.1:0-30953 GCA_041918795.1 Azonexus sp.
TCCTTGAACGGCTTGGGTTCCTGCACCCAGCCCTCGCCGAGCGGCGTCTGGCTGCAGGCGCGCGAGCCGTCGAGCAGGCTGACCCACCAGTACCAGGCGGCGGGTTCGGCCACTGCTGCGGTGCACAGGCCAAAAAGGGCAAAAATGGCGAGAAGGCGTTTGAACATGGCGCTACTCCGCAAAGAAATCGCTTGCGAAACAAGGTGCATCAATATACTGTATTTATACACAGTATTTGGTGGCGGTGTCGGGGGCGAATATAGCTTATCCGACGCCGATTGCCGAAATCGATTCCTGCAATTTCTATTCCATCTTCGGCCCCTGTGCCATAATCCGCTCAAAATTCGAGGTACTCCCATGGACGACAACAAGGCAAAGGCGCTCGCCGCAGCGCTGCAACAGATCGAGAAGCAGTTCGGCAAAGGCTCCATCATGAAGATGGGCGACGCCGAGATCGACGAAGGCATCCAGGTCGTGTCCACCGGTTCGCTCGGTCTGGACATCGCACTCGGCGTCGGCGGTTTGCCGCGCGGCCGCGTCGTTGAAATCTACGGTCCGGAATCCTCCGGCAAGACCACGCTCTGTCTGCAGGTTGTTGCCGAAATGCAGAAGCTCGGCGGCACCGCGGCCTTCATCGACGCCGAACACGCGCTCGATCCGCAATACGCCCAGAAGCTCGGCGTCAATGTTTCCGACCTGCTGATCTCGCAGCCGGATACCGGCGAACAGGCCCTTGAAATCGCCGACATGCTGGTCCGCTCCGGCTCGGTCGACATCATCATCGTCGACTCCGTGGCTGCCCTCACCCCGCGCGCCGAAATCGAAGGCGAGATGGGCGACCAGATGGTCGGCCTGCACGCCCGCCTGATGTCGCAGGCCCTGCGCAAGCTGACCGCCAACATCAAGAAGACCAACACCCTGGTCATCTTCATCAACCAGATCCGCATGAAGATCGGCGTCATGTTCGGCTCGCCGGAAACCACCACCGGCGGCAACGCGCTGAAATTCTACGCTTCCGTCCGCCTCGACATCCGCCGTATCGGCTCGATCAAGAAGGGCGACGAGGTCATCGGCAGCGAAACCAAGGTCAAGGTCGTCAAGAACAAGGTTTCCCCACCGTTCCGCGAAGCCATCTTCGATATCCTGTACGGCGAAGGCATTTCCCGTCAGGGCGAAATCGTCGAAATGGGCGTCGCCCACAAGCTGGTCGACAAATCCGGTGCCTGGTACGCCTACAAGGGCGAGAAGATTGGCCAGGGCAAGGACAACGCCCGCGAATTCCTGAAAGCCAATCCGGAAATCGCCGCCGAAATCGAGGCTGGCATCCGCGAAGCGGCCAGCACCAACGTCATCAAGCCGGTCAAGGCAGCCAAGGCCGCCGATGCCTGATCTGCGTGTGCGTGCCCTGCAGATGTTGACCCGGCGTGACTACAGCCGGGCGCAACTGCAGGCCAAGCTCGCGGTTCATGCCGAAAGTGAAGAAGAACTGAACGCCGTACTCGACACCCTGCAAAGCGAACGCCTGCTGTCCGACCACCGCTACGCCAGCCAGCGTGTGGTGTCGCGTGCCGGGCGCTACGGCAATGCCCGCTTGCGCCAGGAGTTGAAGCAGCAGGGCGTCGGCGAGGCCGACATCGAAGCGGCTTTGCCCGAAGGCGGCGACGAGGCCGAACGTTGTCGCTCGGTCTGGCTGAAGAAGTTCGGTCAGCCGCCCTGCTCCGCCGAAGAGCGGGCTAAACAGATGCGTTTCCTGCAATATCGCGGCTTTTCCGGCGAGGCCATCCGCCGGACCCTGCGCGGAGTCGAAGAATGAGTACGGTCGCCAAGCTGTCGGCGCACAACCTGAAGAAGCGCTACAAGGCGCGGACGGTCGTCGAGGACGTTTCCTTCGAGGTCAAATCCGGCGAAGTGGTTGGTCTGCTTGGACCGAATGGTGCCGGCAAGACCACCTGTTTCTACATGATCGTCGGCCTGGTGGCGGCGGATGGTGGCGAGGTCTACATCGACGACGAGCGTCTGACTCATTCGCCGATGCACAACCGCGCCCGCCAGGGCCTGTCTTACCTGCCGCAGGAAGCCTCGGTCTTCCGCAAGCTGAACGTCGAGGAAAACATCCGCGCGGTGCTGGAGTTACTCAAGCTACCGGAAGCCGAACTGAACGACCGGCTGGAAAACCTGCTTAACGAACTGCATATCGGTCACGTTCGGCACGTCAATGCGGCCGCCCTGTCTGGTGGCGAGCGTCGTCGTTGCGAAATCGCCCGGGCGTTGGCCACCAATCCGCGCTTTATCCTGCTCGACGAGCCATTTGCCGGTGTTGATCCGATCGCCGTGCTGGAAATCCAGAAGATCATCCGCTTCCTGAAGGAGCGCGGCATCGGTGTCCTGATCACCGACCACAATGTGCGCGAAACCCTGGGCATCTGCGACCACGCCTACATTATCAACGCCGGTCGTGTGCTGGCCGCTGGACGGCCGGACGAAATCGTCGATAATGAAAGCGTACGCAGGGTTTATCTCGGCGAGCATTTCAGGCTCTGACCGCACAGCGTACTGACAAGACGTATAAATGAAGCCCGCCCTCCAACTCAAACTCTCCCAGCACCTGGCGCTGACGCCCCAGTTGCAGCAGTCGATCAAACTCCTGCAGTTGTCGACGGTGGAGATGCAGCAGGAAATCGAGCGCTATCTGCTCGAAAATCCGATGTTGGAGCGGGAAGACGATAACGGTGGTGAATCCTTCGCTTCGGCGCAGCAGTTTGATTCCCCGAGCAGCAACGAGAACGAGCGCGAACGCGAACGGGAAAGCGAAGAGCGGGCACCGAGCGAGGAGCGCGAGCAGGAAGCGCCCTCCTCTCCCTCCGAGATCGACGACGACCGGTGGTCCTCTGATGCCGGTACCTTCACTGGCGCCGGGCGCGACGAGGACGACGATAGCGATTCGCATGATATCCATGCAGCGACCGTCAGTCTGCGCGATCATCTGGGCTGGCAACTCGGCATGACCCAGCTTTCCGAGCGCGACCGCAGTCTGGTCCGCTTCCTGATCGAAGCGCTCGATGACGATGGCTACCTGTCCGCATCCCTCGCGGAACTTTGGGAAACCCTGCCGCCGGAATACGAGATCGAACTCGAAGAACTGGAAATCGCCCTGCACCACATCCAGAATTTCGATCCGACGGGCATCGGTGCGCGCAACCTGCAGGAATGCCTGCTGCTGCAACTGAAGGCAGAAGAGGAAAGCGATGATCGCGACCTGGCCATGGTCATTGTCGACAAGCACCTGGAACTGCTGGCCGCGCGTGACTTTACCAAGATCAAGCGGCTGACGGGCTGTGACGATGCCGAACTGAAGGATGCGCAAGCGCGGATTACCAGCCTGAATCCGCGCCCAGGTGCCGGTTATGCGCAACTCGAAGCACGCTACATCACGCCCGACGTGATCGTGAAAAAGCTCAAGGGCAAGTGGACGGCCTACATCAATCCGGATGCTTATCCCCGTCTGCGCATCAATCGCCTATATGCCGAAATCCTAGCCAAGCAACGGCGTGGCAACGGAAATCTTTCGACGCAGTTGCAGGAAGCGCGCTGGTTGATCAAGAACGTCCAGCAGCGCTTCGATACCATTCATCGCGTGACGCAGGCCATTGTCGATCGCCAGCGTCAGTTCTTCGAACATGGCGAAGTGGCGATGCGGCCGCTCGTCCTGCGTGAAATTGCCGATATTCTCGGCTTGCACGAATCGACCGTATCGCGGGTGACCAGCCAGAAGTACATGGCGACACCGCGCGGTATTTTCGAACTGAAATACTTCTTTGGCAGCCATGTTTCCACCGACACCGGTGGTGCTTGTTCTGCCACGGCCATTCGGGCGCTGATCAAGCAATTGATTGCCGCCGAGGACGGCAAGAAGCCCTTGTCGGATAGTCAATTATCCGAAATACTAGGCCAGCAGGGTATCGTTGTGGCGCGCCGCACGGTGGCTAAATACCGTGAATCGCTCAACATCCCGCCGGTCAATTTACGTAAGACTCTGTAGAGAGGAGAGAAAAATGAACCTGCAGATCAGTGGTCACCACATCGAAGTTACGCCGGCTCTGCGCGAATACGTCGAAAACAAGCTGGATCCCGTTGTCCGTCACTTCGACAAGGTTACGGGTGTCAACGTCGTCCTGTCCGTCGAGAAACTGAAGCAGAAGGCAGAAGTGACGGTGCATGTTCCGGGTAAGGATCTGCATGTTGAAGAATCCGGTGACGATCTCTATGCGGCGATCGATGCCATGTTCGACAAGCTGGATCGCCAGATCCAGAAGCACAAGCAGAAGGTGCAGGATCATCACCGCGGCGAAAAGCCCGACCTGCAAGCCGAGTAATCGTCGGATGGCCGCAGCCGCCAAACGGTTGCGGCCTTTTGCTTTCTCATTCCCTTATGAACCCCCTTACCTCCATTCTGTCTGCCGAACAGATCATTCTTGATCTGGATGCCGGTAGCAAGAAGCGGGTTTTCGAACAAGCCGCCATTCTGTTCGAGACGCGTCTCGGCATAGCCCGTGCAGCGATTTTCGATAGCCTGTTTGCCCGCGAAAAACTCGGTTCGACCGGCCTCGGCCAGGGTGTTGCGATTCCCCACGGCCGGATCAAGGGACTCAAGCAAGCTGCCGGAGCTTTCCTGCGCCTGGCTGCACCGGTGCCCTTTGACTCGCCCGACGGTCGGCCGGTTAACCTGCTGTTTGTCCTGCTCGTTCCCGAACAGGCGACGGAACAGCATTTGCAGATTCTGTCCGAGCTTGCCCAGCGTTTCTCCGATCGCGCCTTCCGTGATGCCTTGGCTGGCGCTACCGATCCCGCTGCAGTGCTGGCCCTGTTCCAGAACTGAGATACTCAGTCGTGCGCCAGATCGGCCTGAGCCAGCTTTACACAGACAATCGCGAAAAATTGTTGCTCAACTGGAGCATCAATCAGGAAGCGGATCGTCGGATAGAGATCAAGGGCTCGAACAATTATGGCGCCGATTTGGTCGGCCATATCAACATCATTCATCCGGAGCGCCTACAGGTCATGGGGCAGGCCGAGTATGAATGGGCAACGCGCATTGGCGAACGGCGGTTCGTCCAGATGTTTACCGATCTACTCGCTGCCCAGCCACCGGCTGTGATCGTTGCCGATGGCCTGACGCCGCCGCCGCAAGTGGTCGATGTATGTATGCAGACCGGGACGCCATTGATCGTCTCGCCCAAGCCGTGTTCGGCGGTGATCGATCTGCTGCGTATTTACCTTTCGGCTCGCCTGGCTGATACCGTCAGTCTGCACGGCGTGTTCATGGATGTCTTCGGTATGGGCGTTCTGATCACCGGCGATTCCGGTGTCGGTAAATCCGAGCTTGCCCTGGAACTCATTTCGCGCGGCCACGGCCTGGTGGCGGACGATGTGGTGGAAATGGCCCGTATCGCACCAACCACCATCGAAGGCCGATGCCCGGGGATGTTGCGCGATTTCCTTGAAGTCCGCGGATTGGGCCTGCTCAACATTCGGACCATTTTTGGCGAGACCGCATCGCGCCGCAAAATGAAGCTGAAGCTCATTGTTCATTTGCAACGTACGCTTGCTGCCGGCGACGCGCCACGACTGCCGCTGGATGCGCAGATGCAGGATGTACTGGGCGTGCCGGTCCGGAAGGTGTTGATACCGGTCGCTGCTGGGCGCAACCTTGCTGTTCTGTTGGAGGCTGCGGTACGTAATACCATCCTGCAATTACGGGGAATCGACAGCATGCAGGATTTCATGGATAGGCAGCAGCGTGTGATGCTTGACGAGGAAAGCTGATTCGCCCATATTCGCCCGACATCCAATACCTTATTGAAGGGGACGTCCGATGAAAAAACTGATTGGCTTGTTACTTGTCACCATGGCGGCGACTTCCGCTCAAGCAGCCGATGACTGCGCTGCCCGGGCTGCGGAAAAGAAACTGGCGGGCGCCGCAAAGAACAGCTTTATGAAGAAGTGCCAGGCGGATGCCCATCCGGGAGCAGCGACCTGCGAGGCAAGCGCCAAGGAAAAGAAGCTGGCGGGCGCTGCGAAGAATAGTTTTATGAAGAAGTGTATCGCTGACACCGAGGGCGCCGCCAAGTAGTTTTTCCCTTGGCAGCAAACGACACGGCCCTCCCTGCGAGGGCCGCTTTATTTAGGCGGGTTCGAAGTCGATGCGGGCGATCAAGGGGTCGTTGCTGGGACCACCGACGCAGAAGTAGCCCATACCATCGAGTCGCATGTCCTTGCGCCGAATCGCCAATTCCGGACGCCCGCTGCAGGTTAGGAAGGTTCCGTTGGTGCTGGTGTCCACCAAGTGAAAACCGTCCGGACGAAGTTCGATTCTGGCATGTTGCCGAGATGCCTTGCGGTCGTCGATGACCAGCGTATTGGCCAGGTCTCGCCCAATGGTCAGGGCAGGAGTTTTGTCGTCGAGCAGGAAAGTCTTGCCCCTGAACTTGAGGCACAGGCGACCGCCGGCTGCTGCCACGGTGCTCTCACCGAAAGTCGAATGCGGATACACGCTGACTTCGTAATCGACCCACTGTACCTGAAACAGATCGATACTTTGGCCGTTTTCGCTGACCGTGCCCAGATCGGATACCGGTGTCACACAGACCGGCCCCGGCGCAGGCAATTGTGCCGCTACGACCGAACTGCACAGGATTTCCTTACGCCGCGCCAAGCCGGCAATACGAGCAGCCGTTTCCAGCGCATCGCCCTTCAACTGGGTTCCGTCATCGACAATATCGCCGCTATGCAGGCCGATGCGAATCGAAAGTTTCAGGCCGGAAACTGGTGGCAGATCGGCAATGCGCTGCTGCATGTCGATCGCAGCCTGACAGGCTTCTTCCGCAGTTTTGAAGACAGCAAGCAATTCGTCGCCGACAATCTGGATGGTCTTGCCATCGTACCCTTCGATTGAGCGATTCATGCGCTTGAGGCAGCGCTCTACGGCATGCATTGCCTCCGTGTCGCCTAGGCGTTCAAAAAGCGCGGAACTGCCGGAAACGTCGGCGAGCATGACGACAAGTTTGCGAGGGGTGGCGCTCATTGATCCGTACGGGTCAGAAATTAATCAACGCTCGATTATATGATGAAGTTGTCAATTCTTACATTATGCGAATTGGCTGATCGGTATTACGCCTGAAATTGGCATCTCCGGTGCATCGAAAGCGATATCCCCTTCCTCAACCGGAGTGTCCAGGGTCAGTCCGCGGAAGTCGAAGAGCGTGTTGTCTGCCAGGTGGGACGGAACCACATTCTGCATCGCCGTGAACACCGCCTCGGTCCGGCCAGGGTACTTCCGATCCCAATCTTGCATCATTTCACGAATCTTCTGACGTTGAAGATTGTCCTGAGAACCGCACAGGTTGCATGGAATGATGGGGAACTCCATGCCGCGGGCAAACTTCGCGATATCCGCTTCCGCGCAGTAGGCCAGGGGACGGATGACGACATGGGCCTTGTCGTCGGTCACCAGTTTGGGGGGCATGGCCTTCGTCTTGCCGCCAAACAACAGGTTCAGGAACAGGGTATGTACCATGTCGTCGCGATGGTGCCCAAGCGCGATCTTGTTGGCGCCGAGTTCCTTGGCGGTCCGGTAAATAATCCCACGGCGCAGACGAGAGCACAGCGAGCAGGTCGTCTTGCCTTCGGGAATCTTTTCCTTGACCACCGAATAGGTATCGGCCTCGACAATGCGGTAATCCACGCCGATAGAGTCGAAGTAGCGTGGCAGAACATCGGCCGGGAATCCGGGTTGCTTCTGGTCCAGATTCATCGCGATAAGGCGGAACTGGATCGGAGCACGTTGCTGCAGCGCCATCAGCATGGCAAGGAGCGTGTAGGAGTCCTTGCCGCCGGAGACGCAGACAAGAACGGTATCTCCGTCCTCGATCATGTTGTAGTCGCCGATTGCCTTGCCGGTTTTGCTCTCTAGGAATCGACGAAGCTTGAGAAGGGTGTTGGAGGTGGTCATGAAACGGATTGCTGTAAAAGAGTCGGCAGGGCCGCCGAAAGGTCACAAGTTTACCTGTTTAAAGCGCCGTTGATTCAATAATTTAGGCCATTCCTGACTAGCGATTGATGAGCGTCAACCTGTCTGGTCAGGGTTTTTCCGATCAAGACGAAGG
The DNA here is from genome assembly GCA_041918795.1 of Azonexus sp. GTDB lineage: Bacteria > Pseudomonadota > Gammaproteobacteria > Burkholderiales > Rhodocyclaceae > Azonexus. Next base: position 8,163 of record JAYRUZ010000005.1, read on the forward strand.
TGCAGCGTTCAAGCCCCCCCCTCGACGCGTTAAAATCACGCTCTTTTGGCTGTCACCCATGAATAATCTGCCTGTCCCATCTCCGGACGCAATGGCGCATAGCGAGCGGCTACGCGCTGCGATCGCAGCCGAAATAGGTCAGTCAGGCGGCTGGATATCCTTTGCGCAATTCATGGAGCGGGTTCTGTATTCTCCGGGACTTGGCTATTACTCAGCCGGTGCGAGAAAATTCGGTGCAGCCGGCGACTTTGTCACCTCCCCTGAACTGACCGGCTTGTTCGGTCAGGCACTTGCCGGGCAGGTCGCGCAGATCATGGCGCTATCGGCGCCGCATGTGCTGGAGGTGGGGGCTGGCTCCGGTCGTCTGGCGGCCGACCTGTTGATCGAGCTCGAGCGGTGCCAAGCCCTGCCCGAGCGCTACCAGATTCTTGATTTGTCGGCCGACCTGCGCCAGCGCCAAGGCGAAACCATCAGGTCGGCGGTGCCGCACCTGGCAGATCGGGTCGAATGGCTGGACACCCTGCCCGCTCGCTTTTCCGGCGCGGTGGTGGCCAATGAACTGCTCGATGCAATGCCGGCACATATTGTTTGTTGGGGTGATGGCCAAATCCTCGAGAAGGGCGTGGCACTGGACGGTGAAGCGCGTTTTATTTGGCAGGAGCGGCCGGCTTCAGGGCTTCTGCTCGAAGCTGCCCGGGAACTGGGGGAGCAATGCCAGCTTCCCCCGGGCTACGAAAGTGAAGTGGGTCTTAGTGCCTGGGCCTGGGCGGCTGGTTGGGGCAGCCGGCTGGAATGCGGGGCACTACTGTTGATCGACTATGGTTTTCCGCGTCGTGAGTTCTATCACCAGCAGCGGGCGCGCGGCACGCTGATGTGTCATTACCGTCATCATTCCCACCCCGATCCCTTCTATTTGCCCGGCTTGCAGGATGTCACGGTGCACATCGATTTCACGTCGATTATCGCCGCCGCCCATCCGGCTGGCCTTGATCTGCTGGGCTATACGAACCAGGGCCAGTTTCTACTCAATTGCGGCATTCTCGATCTGCTGTCCGGTATCGATCACGGGAGCAAGGAATACATCCGGGCGACTGCTGCCGTGAATACGCTGCTGATGCCGCACGAGATGGGCGAGCTGTTCAAGGTCATGGCCTTGGGGCGCGGCATCGAACAGCCGCTATCAGGATTTCAGCCTGGCGACCAGAGCCATCGCCTCTGATCAACTGCGGCGGCAATGCTCACGAAAACGGTTGGGCTGGCCGAGTATGAGGCGGCCGAATTCATCGAGCAGAGCTTGATCGAGTGCACCGGCAGCGATATCGATCTGGCTGCTGCCCAGTCGTTCGAGATTTCTCGCCTCCAGTTGAATCAGGCCACGCTGGTAATCGGCTCGCCAGCGCGCGTTAACGCTGATTTCACCTTGAATTTCGAATTCCGCACGTTCGACGTAGCCACGGGGATTCTTGAATTCCTTGCAGTTGAAAGGCAGGCCGAAGTCAAACAGCAGATTGCGAAAGCGCTCGATCCCCGCGCCTGACTTCTCGACCTGCAAGGTTTTTCCTCCTTCCAGGCGATAGGAAAAACTGACCAGTTCGATCAGGGCGCCGGCACTCTGCGATTGGGTGCGGTAGTCGGCAAATCCCTCATGCCAGCCCAGAGTGCCAATCAGTAGACCATCTCCCAGCGCGTAGTCGCGTGGGATGCCGGGTTTGACGATATTCAGTTGTTGTACCAGGTCATGCAGGAAAAAGAATGTCGTCTTCAAGGCCTGGTCGATGACTTCGTTGGCCAGGGTACGTTCGGCCAGCGCATCGTGCTCGGAACGCTGACGTATTTCAGCCTGGCGGCGCAACTGCGAGAGCAGGTCGCTGCTATCGAGTTTCAACTCATCGCGCCGCAAAGACTCTCCCTTGGGCACATGTTCCCGGCGTTGAGTGCCGGTCAGCACGATATCGGGAAAGACGAGCGACGGGTCATACATGCCGCCGGGTGCAGAGGTTGACTGCTCTCGCCGGGCACGGCGTTCGGCAGCATCGAGGTCGAATGTCTCGATATCGGCGATGAGCGAGGCTTCCAGGGCGGCGATATCTTCGATACCCTTTGAACGTGAATTACGCTTGGCCTCAATGGCATCCAGAATGGCGGACCGGGTGTCTTCAGGCTTGTCGCTTTGGCTCATTGCAGATTCCAATTGAGGGCTTATACTAAGAATATAGTTTCTGCCCTTCGGAGAACAACGGAAATGGATGTTTCGTCAGTCGCTTCGCTCAGTACTGCCCTGAGCCAATCTCAGGTCGGTGACGCCGTCGGGATCACGGTGCTCAAGAAGGCTCTGGACATGCAGGCCCAGACGGCATCGCAGTTGCTGGAGGCTTTGCCGACTGCACCGAGCAATCCACCGCACTTGGGTAACAGCGTCGATCTCAAGGTTTGAGTTCTGTTAGCCAGTCGCGCAGCATGGCCGCGACCAGCGGCCATTCTTTTTCGTGCGTAATCGCATGCCCCATGCCGCGAAAGACATGACAAGGTAGGCCGTAGGTGTGGGCGGTACTCTGCACCAGGAACGCAGGAACGAGCACATCCATCTCTGCGCCGGCAATCAGCATCGGTGGCCGATGCATGGCGAACAGGTTGGGCAGGTTGAACATCGACATGTCCCAGATGGCCCGGTGCGACTCGGGTTGCATTCTGGTCAGCCAGGCGGCGAGCATGGCTTCATCGACTTCACCGGCAAACAGCGCTTCATGGAGCGTCCCGGTATCGGTGTATTCCCCGGCCATGATGCGGTTGATTTCCAGGAATAATTGCGGCTTCTGCAGCATCAGGTGAAATTGCGAGGCAATCAGGCCCTGCGGAGGGACCGAGCAGAGCAGCGCCGCGGCCGGGGCTGGCCGGTGTTCGAGGTATTTCTGGACGACGAAGCCGCCCATCGAGTGGCCAACCAACACCGGTTCGGTGCCGAGAAAATCGACGATGCTCTTCAGATCATCGACGTAGTCGGCAATCGAATGCCAATCGATGTTTTCCCGCCCTGCACTGCCGCCGTGGCCGCGCAACGACAAGGCATGGCAGGGGTAGCCGGCAGAGGCGAGGAAGGGCATGAAGGTTTCGGTCCACATCCAGCCGCCGGCAAAGGCTCCGTGCACAAACAAAATGCCGGGTTGACCGGTAGCGTTGGTCGGCAGGCAGGAGAACAGCTCCAGCCCGGCGATGGAGTGTGTGGAAATCTTGGGTAGTTTCTTGTTGGGCATGGTTAAATTCGAATCTTTGTGATTGTTGTTCGGGACGACATGTTCAAGTGGATTCTGACGCTGGTCGTCGCCATCTTTCTGCTCGGTATCATCAGCCCGCATCTGGCCCGTTTCATTCGCCTCGGTCAGTTGCCGGGTGATATGGCATTCCGCTTTCGCGGCCGGACTTATACCTTTCCCGTCGCGTCCACGTTGCTGCTGTCCTTACTCCTCTGGCTGCTTGGCCGTCTGATCTAGCAGGGCCTGCACGGCGCGTACGCGTGCCTCGTGCAGGCGTTCGGGAATCTGGCGCTTGTCGCTGCAAGCCGCCACGATTTTTGCCGCTTTGACGCCGTGCACCGCAGCAAGGACTGCGAGCAGCAGTTCCGGCGTGTCGTAGCTGCGGTTTTCCCAGCCTCGCCGACCGAGGTAGTCGCAGCGGCAGGCATCGAGGAATTGCTGGAAGCGTTCTGGTCGGCGCAGCGCGTCGCTTTTCTCGATCAGTCCGACCAGCGTCGAGGCCTTCAGTTCGCGTGCCCGGTGCACCAGGCCGTGATGCTGGGCGGTCAGCAAGGCGAGGTCGCGGCAATCGTTGGGAACGCGCAGGCGGCGGCAAAGCTGCTCGGTGAGGCGGACGCTGCGTTCTTCGTGGCCGATATGGCGCGGCAGCACGTCGGCCGGCGTCTCGGCCTTGCCCAGATCGTGGGTCAGTGCCGCAAAGCGCACCGCCAGCGGGTAGCGGTGGCGGGCCGCCTGGTCGATGACCATCATGGTATGTACGCCGGCATCGATTTCCGGGTGGTAGTCGGGCCGCTGCGGCACGCCGAACAGTGCATCGACTTCGGGCAGCAGGCGCTGCAACGCACCGCATTCGCGCAATACCTCGAACATGCGCGATGGCTTGTCTTCCTGCAATCCCTTGGCAATTTCCTGCCAGACACGCTCGGCGACCAGATGGTCGACCTCGCCGGAGAGCACCATCTGGCGCATCAGCGTCAGTGTTTCGGGGGCAACGGAAAAATCGGAAAAGCGCGCTGCAAAGCGGGCCAGGCGCAGGATGCGCACCGGATCTTCGGCAAATGCCGGGCCGACGTGGCGCAGGATTTTGTCTTCCAGGTCGCGTGCACCGCAGAAGGGGTCGACCAGGCTGCCATCTTCAGCCTTGGCCATCGCGTTGACCGTCAGGTCGCGGCGGGCGAGGTCCTGTTCGAGCGTGATATCGGGCGCCGTGTGGAAAGTGAAGCCGTGGTAACCGTGACCGGATTTGCGCTCGGTGCGCGCCAGCGCATATTCCTCATGGGTTTGAGGATGGAGGAAGACCGGGAAATCCTTGCCGACCGGGCGAAAGCCCTGAGCTAACATGGCTTCTGGCGTAGCGCCGACCACGACGTAATCGCGGTCGGCGTTGGGGCGGCCGAGCAGCTCGTCACGGACGGCACCGCCGACGACGTAGATCTGCACGGCGTCCTGTCGATCAGCGTCCGGCGCGGAAACGGAAGCTGTCGAGCTTGCCCTTCGGCGTGTTGAGCGCGATGTAGGTGGGCGCCACGGCTTCGAGCGGGGTCGGCTTCCAGCCGGCCGGAGCCTGGCTGGTGGCATCGGCCACGCTGTCGATTTCCATCGAACGCAGATTGTCCGGCGACAGCAGCGGTTGCGGGGCTAGCCACATCAGCCCGGCCTGCAGGTAAGCCCAGCCTTCGGAGAGCGGCACCACGGTCGCCTTGCTGCCGCACAGTTCGGCGGTGTAATCGACCAGATTGCGCAGGGTATAGACTTTGGGGCCGACCAGGTCGTAGGCCTGGCCATAGGTACTCGCGTCGCTCAGGGCATCGACGAAGGCATCGGCCACGTCGGCCGCCCATACCGGCTGGAAACGGGCATGACCGAAACCGAGCGGGAAGAAGGGGAACTTCTTCAGCACGGAAGCGAAGGTGGACAGGAAAGAGTCGCCGAGGCCGAAGATGACGGAAGGACGGAAGACGGTGACATCGAGATCGCCTTGGGCGGCGCGCACGACGGCTTCGCCGTCACCCTTGGAGCGCAGGTATTCGGAGGGACCCTTGGCATCGGCATGCAGTGCGCTCATGTGCACCAGACGGCGCACACCGTTTGCCTTGCAGGCGGCGACGATCTTCTTCGGTAGCTCGACGTGGGCCTGGGCGAAATCCCGGCTGTACGGCAACTGGACATCGCGGCTGTGCAGGATGCCAACCAGGTTGATCACCGCATCGTGGCCGGCAACGAGTTGGTTCAGCGTCTTTTCGCAGCTGATGTCGGCTTCCGGCATCTGGATGCCGGGCTGAATGATCAGGGCCTTGGTCCGCTCGCGCCGACGGGTCGGGATGGTGACCTCGATGCCGCGTTGCGACAGGCGATTGGCAATATAGGTACCGACGAAACCGCTACCCCCCAGCAGCAAGACCTTCTTGACGACCATGTGGAACCCCGGAATTCTGATTCGTAAAACGCGGATTTTAAGCCAAAAACCGCCTTGCCGGGGCCGTCGTTAGGCCGCCGGAGCGGGATGATGCTTCAAGGCGCGGGCTGCGGCACGCTCGAACAACGATTCCTTGCCGAGCAGAACGGCTTCGCCGCTGCTGAATTGGCGGGCCAGAATGGCCGAATGGATTGCCAGCGCCATGCCGGTGTGCGGATTGAACAACAGATGGCGCCGACTTTCCGGACTGACGAAGCAGACCATGCGCGGCAGGCGGCTCCATTCGCCCGAGCGCCCGATCCAGTTGCCAACCTGGCAGGGCACCGGAACGCCTGGTACGGGCTCCGGAAAATCCAGCGTGGCCAGGGTCAGGCTGCCAGCCTTGAGTTCACCGGAAATCGGCTCGCGCCGGAGCGGCGCCGTTTCAGCCTCCGGAGTTTCTCCACCAAGGAGTACCGTTTGCGGAGCGATGCCGCGCAAGGCCTGAGTCTGCAGATCGAAGCAGATATCAAGGACACGCTGCTGCGCCGCCGGGGCCATGCCAATGCGGACCATGCCGCCTTTCAGTGTCTTCAGGACGAAAGGAAGTTGGGCCGAGAGCTCCTTGCGCTGTTCGAGATCTGTTTTCGGCTCGAACGACCAGAGCAGTTTGTCGATGGCGCTTTTGTGATCCTGCCAGATGCTGCTGTTGCTTCCGGATTCCGTCTCGATCTGTTGCATGACCTGCGGCCAGGACTTCTGGAAAAAGCCGACGAGGTCAACAGGAACGCGGACTTCTGCTGCCGCCTTCGTTTCGTCGGCAATCTGGTCGCAACGGTCGAGTTGTTGAAGCAGCGGCAAATAGGCCTGGGCGGCGGCAATGACTTCCTGCTTGCGCTCTTCTTGCAGCTTTTCCAATTGTTCAGCTGCATGGCTGAAGGCTTTCGGGTCCCCGGCAAAATCGCTGCGCAATTTGCCGGCGAGTTCGAACAGCTTCAGGCATACCGGGTGGCGGTTTGGCGTATCAAGCGGCAGGCCAAGCATGGCAGTCGCCATCTTGTCGATGACTAGCCGGGCCGGATGAGCTGCATCGCTGAACAGGCTGCTGTCGCGCATGGCCAGCTTGAGCGCCGTGATCTGCAGGCTGGACAGCACGGCCTTCAGCGCATCGGGTAGCGCGGGGTCGTCGAAGATGGCTTCGAAAATGAGCGATAGCGTGTCGATCGCCAAGCCTTCGGGAGCGTGGGCCGGAATGCCGAGTTCGGTCGAGTTGAGCGAACGCTGCCTGGATGCAGCTTCGTCCTTGAACAAGGTGGGAAACAGCTCGTTATTGTCCGGGGCATCGCGCATCTGCTGCGTCGGATTACGATAGTCTCCGGCGCGATCCAGTTCGCTCAAACGGTGTAACAGGCGGTCAAGCGATGCTTGGCTGAGTAGATTGGTGGCCGCACTGGCACTACCGATTTGCTGCGGAACAGTACCCATTTGGCCGACAGGGATGCCAGCGGCGACAGGCGCGACTGGCAGGCGTGACAACAACGCTGTTTGCAGCGCGATCAGGGCGCTGATGTTTTCCGGCGCAACTCCCGTACCTCCGGCAGGTGTTTTCTGTTGCGGGCTTTCGGGGGAGGTGACGATATTCGTTTGAGCTGTCTCGACGCCGCTTTTGCCCAGGAAAGTTTCGACCGTCTCGTAAACCGCCGGCAGGTTTTTCACCAAATAATCTTCGATCTTGTCGAGCAGATCGAGCTTGTTGTCGAGCGGAATGGCCCCCTGCTTGGCGAACATTTGACGTAGACCGTCGGCAATTCCCTTGGGGCCGACCGGGTTGTCGCCCTTGGGCAAATCGGGACGGCGCAACACGGTCATGAAGCGCAGATGGAGCTTCCATAGCGTACTACCCGTGGCTTCGAACAGGCGGGCCGTGAAGTTGTCCACGCGGATGCCGAATTCGAGATCGTCCTCGCCAACCAGCGTGATGCGAGAGGAAGTTAGCCCGTCGACTTCATCGCGGAAACTGCCCCGCCCCTTGGCCGAGGCCATCTCGTCAAAATATTCGCCAGCGCCCTGCTGCACGATGGTGACATCGGCGGCAGAAAGCAAAAGGCTGTCACGCAACAGGCTGGCCAGCTGTCTGAGGTACAGGGCTCGAGTGTCGCGCAGGATTTCGAAATTGTCGGATATCACGGGAGATCAGCGTCCTTCATCGCATCGCTCGTTTTCGGACCGATGGTGCCGAGGCGGGCTTTCAGGGAGTCGGGCTTGCCATTGAACAACGCGGAATAATACACCGCGTTGCTCATCACCTTCTTAACGTAGTCACGGGTTTCGCTGAACGGGATGGTTTCGGCGTAGATGGCGCCTTCGAGGGGACGATCGGCGCGCCATTTCTTGGCGCGACCGGGTCCGGCGTTGTATGCAGCAGAGGCCAGTACCGGATGGTTATCCAGGTTTTCCATGACCAGTCGCATGTAGCTGGTGCCGAGCAGGACGTTGGTCTCGGTATCGGTGACCTGGCTGTGGTTGTAGTTGCGCAGGCCGATCTTCTTGGCCACCCACTTGGCCGTTGCCGGCATCAACTGCATCAGGCCGGAGGCGCCAACGTTGGATTTTGCGGTCGTGATGAAACGGCTTTCCTGGCGCATCAGGCCATAGACCCAGGCATCGTCGAGCGACTGGTTCTGGGCGGCGGGACGGACCTGGTCGCCGTAGGGAGCGAGGAAGCGCAACGTGTAGTCGTGTTCGGATTTGGTCTTGTCGGCCGTGTTGATGGCGCGGTCCCAGATCTGATTGCGTTTGGCCAGGTCGGCGGCAGCGAGCAGGCTGCGGTCGTCCATGCCACGTAATGCCCAGTTCCACTCGCGGACGCCCTCGGTACGCATGTCGAGGCGCAGGAAAGTGAGCGCCCGGCGCAATGCCGGATTGTCGCGGGCCGCCCGCTGCTCGTCGGCGGTGGGCGGGGTGGCTTTCGGTGGCGGTACGACCTTGCGGTCCAGTTCTTCATCGGCCAGGTTGCCGTAGAAATTGGCCTGGCCGGCGATTTTCTCGAACAATGCATTGGCATCGGTCGTGCGGCCGGCGGCCCGGTGGGCCCGGCCAAGCCAATAAATCCATTCCGGCTGCTGGGCAAGCGTTGGCGGCATGGCTTCGATGGCCTTGTGTACGACGCCCCATTCCTGGCTGCGTAGCGCGGCGCGTACTTTCCATTGGCTGGCCTCGTCGGACAGCGGTGTCTTGCCAGCGTTGGCATACCAGGCAATGGCCTCGGGCAGGTGACGTTTGGCAGCCTGCAGGGCGATCTGGCCCCAGGCCCATTGTTTCTCGTTGTCCTGGAGCTTGCTTTTCAGCTTTTCCAGTTCGTCGGCGGCGACACGCGGATCGTTGGTGGCGATGCGCTGGATGGCGAATGTCGCCAGCTCACGGCCGGGGCGAGTGGTGTACCAGTTGGCCGGCTGGCGAACGAGGTAGCTCATGGCGTTGTTCAAGGCATTGTCGAGCGCCTTGGCTTCCGGCATTTGACCGTCGGGCAGGTAGTTCAGCGTGGTCTTGGCCCAGGCCGGGCGATTACCCTCGACCTGGCGGCGGGCACGGTTCCAGACGTCGTCCACATTCAGCCGCTGGCCGGCGACGGCAGCATCAAGTACCGGGCGGCAGGGCTCGGGCGGTTCCAGCATGGTCAGCCAGAGCTTTTCGGCCTCGTCGAGCACGCTGCGGTCATCGCGTGCCAGGCGGGCCTGCTGCTGCCAGCAGGTCAGCTCGGGTTCGGGGGCGAGCAGGCGGGCGTATTCCTTTTCCACCTCGTTCCACGTGGAACGTTTGCCCAGCCAGCGTATCCAGTCGGCGCGCAATTTTTCGGCAACGTAGGTCTTGTCGTTGCGTTCGAGGAAGTCGCGGATGCCGGCGAAGTCGCCCTGGTCCATCCACATGCGCAGCCGGTAGTTCTCGACGTAGGGGGCCAGGTCGTGGCTACCGACCTGGCCGGCAGCCCGTTCGAACTTGTTGCGGTCGCCGTTGCGGAAGGCGTCGCGGGCAGCGAGGAAAGCGGAGTCGCGACTATCCTGCGCGATGACGGGGAAGGCGAGCGACAGGCCAAGGAGAAGAGCGCGAAACTTCATGCTAGATTACGGTGATGGTGGAGCTTGACGAGGATAACACGGCCTGGCGACGGGCGATGCGCCGCGAGATGGTGGCGCGGCGGGCGGCATTGGACGATGCGGCGCATGCGCGCCTGTCGGCGGTCATTGTCGGCCATCTGCTGGCTGCCCTGCCCTGCCCCAAGGTCCTTGCCTTTTGCTGGCCGATCAAGCATGAGCCGGACGTGCGGGCAGCCATTCCGCGCTGGGCCGAACAAGGGGTGCGGGCCGCCTTGCCGGTCGTGATCGAAGAGAGCCGACCGCTGGCGTTTCGGCATTGGGCGCCCAATACGCCGCTGGCGCCTGACCGCTACGGCATTCCGACGCCGATGGCCGGCGAGTGGATGATTCCCGACATGATTTTGCTGCCGCTGAACGGGTTCGACGGCGACGGCTATCGTTTGGGTTATGGCGGTGGCTATTTCGACCGGACGCTGGCGGCGCTCTGCCCTCGCCCGCTGGCGGTTGGCGTGGGTTTCGAAGTCAATCGCCTGGAGAGTATTCGCCCCGAGGTCCACGATCAGCGGCTCGACTGGCTGGTGACCGAGGCCGGCGCCTTCAGGCTTCCCGCCGCCTGAGTTGCCAGGAGGCAAAGCCGATCAGCAGTCCGGCCAGCGCCGCCAGCACTGCCTGGCGGAGATCGAACAGGCCGGTTCGGGCCGCCAGTTCCAGCGTGTAGCCGTGATGCAGCGACAGCAGCAGGTTGCCGAGCGAGAAGGTCAGCCAGATGGAGCGCTGGCCGCGCGGCTGTTCGCGGCGCAGCCAGAGTTCCAGCATCAGCCCGCTGGCCGAGGCCTGGGCGAGCAATGCGGAGAAAAGACACAACAGCGTTAAAGCGTAAGGGCTCATGCAGCGGCGACAGCGGTACGGAAACGTTCGAGGGCTTGGTCCAGCGTTGAGCGCGGACAGCCGAAGTTTAACCGCAGCCAGCCTGGCGCGCCGAAATCCGTGCCGTCGGAGAGGCCAATTCCATGCGCCTCGAAATGGGCGGCGGGATTGTCCAGGCCGAGTTCGCGCACGTCGATCCAGGCCAGATAGGTGGCTTCCACCGGCGCCATTTTTGCCCCTTTTTGCCCGTGCACCGCAGCAGTGACCCGGTCGCGGTTGCCGCGCAGGGTGTCGAGCAGTTCGCCATGCCAGTCGGCGCAATCGCGGTAGGCCGCCTCACACGCAGCCAGGCCGAGCACATTCACGTGCGGTACGATGCCGTCCATGGCGCGGTGGAAACGCCGGCGCAAAGCCGGGTCGGAAATCACCGCGAAGGCGCAGCCGAGACCGGGGATGTTGAAAGTCTTGGACGGTGCCATCAGCGTGATGGTGCGTTTGGCGGCTTCCGGCGACAGGTTGGCGAAGGGGATGTGGCGTTTGTCTTCGTCGAGGATCAGCCCGCAGTGGATTTCGTCGGAGCAGACGATCAGGTCGTGGCGTTCGGCGTAGTCGGCCAGCGCGCTCAGTTCCTCGCGGCTCCAGCAGCGGCCGACCGGATTATGCGGGTGGCAGAGGAGAAATAGCTCGGTCTGCGTCGTGGTCGCCTGTTCCAATGCAGCCATGTCCCAGCCCCAGCGGCCATCCGCCAACGCCAGTTCGACGCGCTTGAGCGGGCGTTCGGACAGCCGTGGCGCCGACAGGAAAGGCGGGTAGATCGGTGTCGCCGTCAGCACTTCGCCGGCGACGGCGCGGCAGGCGATATTCAGGCCGGTAACCAGCCCCGGCAGCCAGACGATCCACTCCGGCTGGATTTTCCAGCTGTACTCGCTTTCCAGGTGAGCGAGCACTGACTCCGTCAATGATGGCCACGGGTGGCCGTAGCCGAAAACGCCGTGGTCGATGCGCCGATGCAGCGCCTCGATGACGGCGGGCGGGGCGGCGAAATCCATATCCGCCACCCACAGCGGCAACACGTCGCGACCGGCGTACTTGCCCCATTTGATGGAGTCGGAGTCGCGCCGGTCAATCAGCTCGTCGAAGCGGCTCACACTTCGAGGTGCTGGTAGAGCGCCGTCGACAAATAACGTTCGCCGAAGGACGGGATGATCACCACGATCAGCTTGCCGGCGTTTTCCGGCCGCTTGGCCAGTTCGAGCGCGGCGAAGGTGGCGGCGCCCGAGGAAATGCCGACCAGCAGGCCCTCTTCCGTCGCCATCTGGCGGGCGGTGGCGAAGGCGTCGTCGTTCTTGACACGAATGACTTCGTCGTAAACCCCGGTATTGAGCACGCCCGGCACGAAGCCGGCGCCGATGCCCTGGATCGGGTGCGGACCCTTCTGGCCGCCGGAGAGAACCGGCGATGCATCCGGCTCGACGGCAACAATCTTGACGCCCGGCTTCTTCGCCTTGAGCACTTCGCCGACGCCGGTCACGGTGCCGCCGGTGCCGACGCCGGCAACGAAGATGTCGACCTGGCCGTCGGTATCGCGCCAGATTTCCTCGGCGGTGGTGCTGCGGTGCACGGCCGGATTGGCCGGATTTTCAAACTGCTGCGGCACGAAGTATTTCGGGTCGGCTTCGGCCAGCGCCTTGGCCTTGGCGATGGCGCCGCCCATGCCTTCCGGTCCCGGCGTCAGGATCAGTTCGGCTCCGTAGGCCTTCAACAGCAGCTTGCGCTCACGGCTCATGGTTTCCGGCATGACGAAGGCGGCCTTGATGCCGCGTGCGGCGCAGACCATGGCGAGGCCGATGCCGGTGTTGCCCGAGGTCGGTTCCAGCACGACGGTATCCGGCCCGATCTGGCCGGCGGCGATGGCGGCGTCGAGCATGGCGACGGCGATGCGATCCTTGACGCTATGGCCGGGGTTGAAGAACTCCAGCTTGGCAACGACGGTCGCGCCGACGCCTTCGGTGACGCGGTTGAGTTTGACCAGCGGGGTATTGCCGACCAGTTCGGTGACGTTATTGGCGATTTTCATGGTGAGCTCCGAGGGAGGATGCCGGATTGTAGGGTTTTGCGGCCGTTTTGTGGGTGGGCCGGCATACGGCGGCCGGCGTGCCGAACAACTGTCCGGTAGCAAGTTCGATGCCGTCATGGTTTGCAGCGCGCAGGGTTTTGCCGTCATCGATGTCGGCAAGTTGGCGGCTTATGCCTTGGGCGGAAGAATGCTCCGCGAGTTCCCGTGCATTGGCGCTCAGGCGCAGCAGATCGGGCCGCAACTGGAGCGCCGCCGGCAGATCGGATGCAGCCGTAAGAAGCAGGGCGAGTCGATAGCCGCGTTGCCGGTAGTTCTCGAGGGCATGGGCAAAGCGGCCGTGGGCGTCGATGGCCCCGGCGTCGAGTTCGAGCACGATATCCGCCGGCGCCAGGCCGCAACGCTTGAGAATCGCTTCATAGACCAGACCGTGCTGGTTGGGCACCGCCAGCAGGTGGCGGGGATGCACGGCCATTTGCAGCCAGCCGCCGGTGTGGCGCCGCTGGGCGAGGAAATTCAGGGCATGCAGCGTGCGGCACAGGCGGTCGAGATGGATGACCGATTGTTCGGTTTCGCACAAGGCGTAGGCCGTTTCGGCATCGAGCGGCGCGCCGTCGTCCCGTTCGACCTGCAGCGAGGCGCGGTGACCGACGACGCATTCGCTGCGCAGATCGACGACAGGCTGGAAGAGCGAGCCGAGGCGCAGGCTGCGGTGCCAGGCTTCAACCCGCTTCGCCTTCGGGTAGAGCAGGCTGTCGCCGGCCCGATCGGCGGCATTGAAATAACGGATCAGGTCTTCGACTGGCATGGCCTACTTCTTCAGGTAGATCTGGTCGAAGCTGCCGCCATCGGCGAAGTGGGCTTTCTGCGCCTTCTGCCAGCCGCCGAAGACTTCGTCGATGGTGACCAACTTGAGCTTGGGGAATTGCCCGGCGAATCTGGCGGCAACCTTGGCGTCGCGCGGCCGGTAATAATGCTTGGCGGCGATGGTCTGGCCTTCTTCCGAATACAGGTAGTCGAGATAGGCCTGGGCGGTCAGCCGGGTGCCGCGTTTCTCCGCCACCTTGTCGACCACGGCGACCGGCGGCTCGGCCAGGATGGACAGGCTGGGGGCGACGATGTCGAACTTGTCCTTGCCCAACTCGTTGATGGCGAGGATGGCCTCGTTTTCCCAGGCGATCAGTACGTCGCCCAGGCCGCGTTCGACAAAAGTGGTGGTCGAGCCGCGGGCGCCGGAATCGAGCACCGGCACGTTCCTGAAAATGCTGGCGACGAATTCCTTGGCCTTCGGCTCGTTGCCGCCCGGCTGCTTCAGCGCCCAGGCCCAGGCCGCCAGATAGTTCCAGCGGGCGCCGCCCGACGTCTTCGGGTTGGGCGTGATGACGCTGACGCCCGGCTTGGCCAGGTCGCCCCAGTCCTTGATGCCCTTCGGGTTGCCCTTTCTGACCAGGAAGATGATGGTCGAGGTGTAGGGCGAGGAATTGTGCGGGAAGCGTTTCTGCCAGTCGGCCGGCAACAGGTTCTTGTCGACCAGCGCGTCGACGTCGTAGGCCAGCGCCAGTGTCACGACATCGGCCTCCAGCCCGTCGCGGACGGCCAGCGCCTGCTTGCCGGAACCGCCGTGTGATTGGCGAATTTTGACGTCCTGGCCGGTCTTGCCCTGCCAGTGCTTGTTGAAGGCGGCGTTGAAATCCTTGTACAGCTCGCGCGTCGGGTCGTAAGAGACGTTGAGCAGCGAGGTCTGAGCGGAAGCGGTACCGAGGCTGAGTGCTGCGGTGCACAGGGCGAAAAGGGCAAATTTGCGCATGGGGGACTCCGGGCGATGGATCGCAGAAAAGGGATGGACGGAGTCTAGATAGGGCGCGTTATTCAACGAACGAACAAATTATTAGTTCGATATAACCAGATCGGTAGTTGCGCCATGCTTGGCAAGGGGGCGTGTCGAGGGTAAAAAGTCGATACGGCGTTTAGACCGATAAAACTCTGGGTGCAGGCAGCGACTGGAGGGGACATGAGGGACATTCATCACCGGCCGATTGCCGAGCGTATCGACGGGCTTTTTGAATTGGCGCGGCGCCATGGCGAGAATTTCCGCTCGCCGGAAGCCTGGCTGGCCCGCCAGCGTTACCAGGCTGAGCATCCGACGGCCATCGCCGTGCTCAAGTGCATGGATGGCCGCATCAACATCCCGGTGGCGACCAACACGCCGGCCGGCATCCTGATGCCTTTCCGCAACCTCGGCGGCATGTTCGATCTCGGCTGGCCGCACCTCGGGGAAGTGATCGTCCAGTACGTGCAGGGCATGGTCAGTGGTGGCCGAAGGGTACTGGTGCTGATCACCTACCATTGGTCGCGCGGTGATCCGAAGCGCGGTTGCGCCGGCTTCGGCTGCGACACGGCGGCGGCCATTGCCCATACCGAGCAGATCCGGCGCCAGATGGAGCAATTGTTCGGCGGCGGCCACGCCACGGTCTTTCCGCTGGTCTGCGGTTTCGAAACCGACGAAGATGCCCTGGCCATTCACGGGGCTGACGGCCGGGTGCTCGATCTCGCCACGCTCGGCGAGGCCGACCGGCCGACCCTGGCGCCGCGGCTGGCCGCGCTGCTGCCGGACATGCCGGCCCAGATGCGGGCCGATCTGCTGCCCCTGCTCTGTGGCAATCTCGAACATATCGCGCAGGTCCGCGAACAGGTGGCGAAACAGCAGCGGCAGCTCGACATTGAGCATCGGGAGTGGGCGATCTGCCTGGGGCGCGGTTTCGATTTCCTGCATACCCCCAACCTGGCGCTGATTGTCGGGCCTTACAGCCCGGACCTGGCCGATCCGGTGCGCAAGGCGGCCGGTATCATCCAGGCCAATATGCAGGCCGGGCGGATACCGGACGACGGTCTCCTGCTGCTGGCTTCCGTGCCCTACGAGGAAATCGGCGTCGATCGCGCGCGGGCGGAGCTCAAATCCCGCTTCCTGTCGCAATTCGCTTCAGCGGTCATCGCGCAGAGCTACCCTGACCTGGCGCCGCGCATGACGGCAAGAACCGCGGTGCTCGACTGGCACTCGCGCCAACTGGAGCTGTTGAACGCGTGAAAAAGGCCGGTGCTGCGGTGCACCGGCCTGAAATGGCAAAAACCGCGGCCGGCTTCAGCCGAGGAAAAGCTTGTAGGCCGGGTTGGCGCTCTCGTCCCAGTGGGCGTAACCGAGGTTTTTCAGGAAGGCCTTGAACTCGCTCATCTCGCCCGGTGGCACCTGCATGCCGACCAGCACGCGGCCGTAGTCGGCGCCGTGGTTGCGGTAGTGGAACAGGCTGATGTTCCAGCCGGCACTCATCTGGGTCAGGAAATTCATCAGCGCACCCGGCCGCTCCGGGAACTCGAAGCGATAGACCAGTTCCTTCAGCCCCTTCTCGCAAACTGCCGGCGCATGGCCGCCGACCATGTGGCGAACATGGTTCTTGGCCATTTCGTCGTCGGTCAGGTCGAGCGTCGGGTAGCCGTGTTTCTGCAGGCTATCGACCAGCTTCAGCGATTCCTTGCGGTCGGCCACCTGGACGCCGACATAGACGTGCGCCTCGCTCGCCGTGTGGTAGCGGTAATTGAACTCGGTGACGTTGCGGTTGCCGATCAGGGCCAGGAACTTCTTGTAGGCCCCCGGCTTTTCCGGCAGCGTCACGGCGAACACGGCCTCGCGCTGCTCGCCGAACTCGGCGCGCTCGGAAACGAAGCGCAGGCGGTCGAAGTTCATGTTGGCGCCGGAAGTGACGGCAATCAGGTTCTTGTCCTTCAGCTTGTGCTGGCGGGCGTATTCCTTGGCGCCAGCGACGGCCAGCGCGCCCGACGGCTCGAGAATCGAGCGGGTGTCCTCAAAGACGTCCTTGATTGCGGCGCAGATGGCATCGGTATCGACCAGGATGACTTCGTCCAGGTATTCCTTGCAGACGCGGAAGGTTTCCTCGCCCACCAGCTTGACTGCCGTGCCGTCGGCGAACAGACCGACCTGGTCGAGACGAACGCGCTTGCCGGCGGCCAGCGATTGTTTCATCGCATCGGCGTCGAAGGTCTCGACGCCGATCACCTTGATTTCCGGGCGCAGGCGCTTGATGTAGGCGGCCACGCCGGCGGCCAGGCCGCCACCGCCGATGGCGCAGAAGACGGCGTGGATGGGGCCGTCCTGCCGCCGATGCTGGCGCAGGATTTCCATGGCGATGGTGCCCTGCCCGGCGATCACCTCGGGATCGTCGAAGGGATGGACGAAAGTCAGCTTCTCGGCCTTCTCCAGTTCCAGCGCCTTGGCGTAGGCATCATCGTAGGACGAACCGGCCAGCACCACCTCGCCGCCAAAACGGCGCACGGCATCGATCTTGATCGCCGGCGTGGTTTCCGGCATGACGATCACCGCCCGGCAGCCGATCTTGCTGGCCGACAGCGCCACGCCCTGGGCATGGTTGCCGGCCGAGGCGCAGATGACGCCGCGCTTCAGCTTCTCGGCCGACAGGCTGGCGATCTTGTTGTAGGCGCCGCGCAGCTTGAAGGAAAACACCGGCTGCATGTCGTCGCGCTTGAGCCAAATTCGGTTATGCACTCGGCTCGACAGGTTGCCGGCCAGTTCGAGCGGCGTTTCGATGGCCACGTCGTAAACCTGGGCGTTGAGGACTTTTTCGAGATAATCCGGGTGCATGATGCGCGTCTTGGTGAGAGCAAAAGAAGGATTCTACGGGTGGAGTGGCTAAACGTCACGGCAGAACAAGGCTTGGCCGGCCTGTTTCTGGCGAGTTTTCTCTCGGCCACAGTGTTGCCCGGCGGTTCGGAGGCGCTGCTGTGGGGCTTTCTGCGCCTGCATCCGGAACAGGCCGGCCTCGCCCTGCTGCTCGCCACCGTCGGCAATACCGGGGGCGGCATGGTGTCGTGGTGGTGCGGTCGTTTCCTGCCCAAGTGGCAACGCCTGGAAACCTTGCCGCATCGAGAGCGCCTGGAGCGCTGGGGCAGCCCTGCCCTGCTTTTATCGTGGCTGCCGTTGGTCGGCGACGCCTTGTGTCTGGCCGCTGGCTGGCTGCGGCTCCATTGGTTGCCGTGTTGCGTATTCATCGCCCTCGGCAAGTTCGTCCGCTATGGCCTGATTGTCTATCTTTCAAGGTATGGATTCTAAATGACAATCGGGGTCCAATTTGTTGCCCCCAAATTCATATTGACATAGCATGCCGGCCTATCCAGATGGAATGGCGGTGATTACGCATTGTTAAATTTGCCGTTTTCGCCGGTGGGGCTAGACGCAACAATCCCTGTCCATTCCTACAGAATCGATCGGCAATCAGGGAGCGTGCGTGTTTTCATTCGGGCTTGCATATCGGCCAAGGTGGTGTGTAGCCGTGGCATGGCTAGGGGCATTGGCATTCTGCGCTCCGACATTGGCCCAACAGTCAGTTCGTGACGATGCTCAACGCCTCCTTGACGAGCAACGTGCGCGAATTCGCGAAGAAGCCCTTTCGCGACCGATTCCCCAGATCAAAGCACCGGAAGAAAGCGTATCGGCTACCAAGCATCCGGCTGAGTTAGTCGAAACCGAGCGCACCTTCCCTGTCCGCGCTATCCGCTTGAACGGTGAACGTGTACTAACCCAAGCAGAGCAAGCTGCCATCGTTTCACCCTTCATCGGATTGAATCTCGGCCCCAAGCGTATAGATCTGCTATTGCGCAAGCTGACCGACACATATATTCAACGCGGCTATGTAACTACCCGAGCCTATTTGGCTCCCCAGAATCTATCGAGCGGGGAACTTGAAATTACGGTTGTGCCCGGGACAATCGAAGAAGTGGTCATCGATGGGCAACCGAATACAAAGGCAACAGGCACGATCTGGCCGTTGGCTGTCGGGGACTCCTTGCAGCTTGCCAATATCGAACAAACAGTCGATCAAATCAACCGCTTGCGCTCTCGTCGGGCGGAAGCGGCAATTCAACCTGGGCAGAGTCCCGGTTCTTCGGTTATCTCGCTTGATACCCATCCGGAGAAACCCTGGCGGTTAACAACCGGTATAGACAACTACGGCCAGCAAGCCACGGGTATTAATCGTCGTCGTCTCGGTGCGGAAGCGGATAACGTATTAGGATTGTGGGATAGCTGGGCGGTTACCGATGTCGAAGCCGCGCATACCAACTCACAACTTCTCGCTGTCTCCGTCCCTTTTGGGTATGGCACCATCAGTTACGCCTACGCCCATGGTTATAGCCGGATTGCGCTGATCGACAACATACTCAGTCGCACCGAAACGGTTGGTCACACCCTTGGTTGGAACCAGGTAATTGCCCGCAACGCCAACTTTCGCCAAGCGCTGGATCTGACCCTGGTGCTGCGCGACAGCCAGCGGCATATCGATGATATTGCCCTGAAGCCCCAACAGCAGACGGTTGCCAGGCTTGCCGCGAACACCTTATGGCGGGGGCAGCGGGCCTCGCTTAGCGTCGAGCTTGGATATTCACGTGGGCTCCACGAATTCGGCGGCGATGGCGATGTGGCGAATCTGCCTTCCGATTCGCCGCATTTCGAGTTCGAAAAATGGGATGCGAACTTATCCCTGGCGTGGAGCTTTTCCGACGAATTGGTTTGGCGCGCCTTGTTCTCCGGGCAAACGGCAAGCGTGGGGTTGCCAGGTTCCGACCAGATATATCTCGGCGGTGCCGCCTCGGTTCGGGGCTTCAAGGAAGGCCTGATAGCCGGTGATCGTGGAGCGCTCTTGCGCAATGAACTGCAATGGTCGAATGCGTTGCCGAAAAACTGGGCGGGCGGTGGTTGGCGTTTCGAGCCTTATGCGTTTTGGGACTACGGATTCGCGCGCCATCTAGCGGCAACGTCCGATCAAAGGCTTTCCTCGCTTGGTTTGGGAATTCGCGCTGCCTGGAAAGGCCTCAGCACGGACCTTATTTTGGGGCACCCGGTGCAGGCGCCGCCCGATGTTCCCAAAAACAACCTGATTAATTTTTCCGTCACCCTCCAACTTTGAGGATTCTCATGCATCGTCTAATTCTTGCCATCCTGTGTGTGGTTGCAGGCGTAGCCCAGGCGGTAGAGCCGGTGATGCCCATTGCCCGGGTCAACGGCATCGCCATTCCTCAAGCGCGGTTCGACGCGATGCTCCAGCTTGTCAAAACGCAAGGTGCCAGCGATAGCGAAGAGGTTCGCCAACAAATACGCAGTCAACTCATCGCTCAGGAACTGCTGTACCAAGAGTCCGTCAAGAAAAAACTACAGAACGATCCTGTCGTACTGGCAGCTCGCGAGGAAGCCGGCAGGCGGGCGATGATCGAGCGCTATGTGGCAACGACGGTCAAGCCGAACCCGGTTTCGGATAACGAGGTGCGTGCCAGCTACGACCGCATCGTGCAGAGCCTGGGCGAAAGGGAATTCAAGCTTTCGATCATCGGGGTCGCTACAGAGGACGAAGCCAGGCAAATCATTCGCCAACTCCAAGCTACGCCGAAGGCATTTGCCGAACTGGCACGTCGCCACAGCATTCTTCCCAATAACGGCAATGGTGGTAGTGCGGAATGGGTGTCTTTTCCGACGCCGGTTAGCGAAGGCAAGACGGCGGGTTTGCCGTTTGCCGTGGCGCGTGTCGTTCCCAGCCTCCCGTCGGGTGGCGTGACTGCTGAGCCGATTGGAGTAGGCAAGCAGTTCTGGGTCGTGCGTTTGGACGAAGCTCGTCCTACCAAGGTTCCTTCCTACGGTGAAGTGCAAAACACGTTGCGTCGGACCCTGGAAGCCCAAGCCATCGAGAAAGCGAGTGCCGCCCTGATGCACCGCCTGCTTTCTGCGGCAAAGGTCGAATAAGTCGGGAGCGAATGGGATGAAATCGAGCCAAATGCCGTTAGAAGAGGTCTCCGCTACGACGTCTACATGGCGACGCATCGGCGCCTGGAGCCTGATCGCGTGGACATTGTGCTCGCCGACCGGCATGGTTTGGGCTGGCCCGGTCGCCGATGCGGCGGTTGCAGGGCGAACGCCCACCGTCACCACGACGCCTTCCGGCCAGCCGCTGGTCAATATTGCCGCGCCGAACGCCGGTGGTATTTCCCACAACCGTTACCAGCGCTTCGATGTCGACCCCACCGGGCTGCTCCTCAACAACAGCAAGACGCCGGTCAGTACGGTGCTGGGTACGCAGATTCCCGGCAATCCAAACTTCAGCGGCCGGACCGCGAGCGTTATCCTTAACGAAGTCGTTTCGGCGATTCCAAGCAGTCTCAATGGTCCGTTGAGTGTTCTGGGCGACTCGGCAAGAGTCATCGTTGCGAATCCGAACGGCATCACCTGCAACGGCTGCGCTTTCGTCAACACCAGCCAAGTGACGCTGACCACCGGTGTACTCAAGTTTTTAGACAGTCCCAATGGCAGCGTTACGGCATTTGAAAATGCCGCCGCCCTGGCTTTCGAAGTCAGGGGCGGGCGTATCGAAATCAGCGGTGCCGGCCTCGCCAGCGGGATACAACGCCTCGATCTCATCGCCCAGACCCTCAATGTCGCAGCTGGCATCGACGTTGGCACCGGCACCCTGAATCTCATTGCCGGCCGTCAAACCGTCGACCACGAAACGCTCGCGCGCATCGCCAACCTTACCGGTAACGACAAAGCCACAATCGGCGAAGACATCGCCATCGATGCCAGCCTGCTGGGCGCCATGAATGCCGGTAGCATCCGCATCATTTCCACCGCTGCCGGGATGGGCGTTCGCAGTGCGGTCAATCTCGCCGCGAGCAGCGGCGACCTCACCATCGCCGCCAACGGCGACCTCGCGCTGAAACGGGTCGACGCCGCACAAAACGTAAGCATCGACGGTAGCGGAAAACTTAGCCACACCGGCATGCTGGCCGGACGAGACCTCGCTATTGCGGTTCAACAACTCGACAACCGCGAGCAAACCCTGGCGGCCTATGGCAACGCCAATATCGACACGCCGCTGCTCGATAACCATGCGGGTCAAATCCTCGCCGGTCAGGCCTTGAGCATTGCTACACCAGGGGAAGCCTTCAATCTCTCCGATGGCATGCTGATGAGCGGTACGGGCACTACGGTACGTGCCGCCAGCATCACCAATACGGGCAATTTCACCCACGCCTCGGCCCTGCAACTCATTGCCGATAACAGTATCGAGAACAGCGGCACGCTCCTGGTCGGAGACAATCTGGGATTCAATGCCGGGAGCTTTGTCGGAAATACCGGTTCGATCGGCAGTGTCGGCGCTTTCAGCGTCGTCGCCAATGCGCTCAATAACACCGGCACCATTCAGAGCGACGGCAGGTTCGCTTTCCAAGTCGCCACACTGTCCAATACGAGCACCGGTACACTTATCGGCGGCGATACCAGCCAAATCGATGTCGCCGGTAGCCTCGACAACCTCGGTGCAATCATCGGTAGCGGCCGCCTTGCCCTGCGGGCTGCGACCTTGAATCAAGCGGGCACGGTCGAAACACTGGGCAACCTCGAATTACAAGCCACGACCCTGAACAATAGCGGAGCGGTCCTCAGCCACGGCGATCTCTCAGCCACAACGGATGCTTTCGTCAACACAGCGAGAATCGAAGCGGCGAACGACGCCCGCTTCACCCTGGGCGGCACGGCCACCAATGCCGGCGGAGTGCTAACCAGTGGGCGAGATTTAACGCTGGATACCGTCGTCTCCGGCAACTTCGGTGGCACCGTCGCTGCCGGCCGCGACCTCATCCTCAAACTGGTCGACTACACCCACGGCGCCAACGAAACTGTATTTCTTGCCGGGCAAGACCTGCGCCTGACGGCGAACAACCTCGCCAACAACGACCTCATCGAAGCCTGGCGCGACGTTGCCATCGAAGTGAGCGGAACGCTATCCAACACCGGGACCCTTCTCAGCGGACAAGACCTGCGTGTGACGGCGGGGAGCGTGGTCAATACGGCAGGTGTCATCGAGTCGGGCCGAGACCTGTTCATCACGGCGGGCAGCGTGGCGAACCAGCGGGGCGCACTGGGCAGCACCCACACCAACTGGGGCGACTACCAACCGCCGGGCTCGGTCAACTGCACCTCGGACCACGGCTACTGCGAATCCTGGGCGCAAACCGAAAGCACCCCCGCCGCCTATCTCT
>JAYRUZ010000006.1:0-28356 GCA_041918795.1 Azonexus sp.
CTGAAGACGCCGGTCGGCACGATGAAAGGCAGCTACCAGATGGTCGGCGAGGACGGCACCCGCTTCGACGCCGAGATTCCGGAGTTCGTCCTCGCCGTGCCGCGCGTGCTGCATTGAGCCTGAAGCACACCTACACGCTGATCGCCCCGTTCTACGACGCGGCGCTCGACCGGGCGACGCGTGCGGCGCGCAAGCACAGCCTGTCGGCGCTGCCCGGCAGCCCATCGCGGGTATTGCTCGCCGGG
Organism: Azonexus sp.; assembly: GCA_041918795.1. Classification (GTDB taxonomy): domain Bacteria; phylum Pseudomonadota; class Gammaproteobacteria; order Burkholderiales; family Rhodocyclaceae; genus Azonexus. The sequence goes on from JAYRUZ010000006.1 coordinate 246, forward strand.
GTCGGCACCGGGCTCGACCTGCCGCATCTGCCGCGCCAGCATCGCTACGTCGGCCTCGACCTGACCGAAGCCATGCTCCGGCGGGCCCTCCCGCGCGTTCCCGGCATCGATTTCACACCGCTGCGCGGCGACGCCCAGCACCTGCCACTGGCCGATGCCAGTTTCGATGCAGCGGTGCTGCACTTGATCCTGGCTGTCGTACCGGAGCCGCGCCTGTGCCTGAGCGAAATCGAACGCATCGTCCGCCCCGGCGGCAGCGTGCTGGTCTTCGACAAGTTCCTGCGTCGCGGCCAACCGGCGTTGCTGCGCCGCCTGGCCAACCCTGTCCTGCGCCGGGTGGCGACACGGCTCGATGTGGTCTTCGAAGAAGTGCTCGAACATACGCCCGGACTGGCCGTCGAGCATGACCAGCCGGCCCTAGCCGGCGGCTGGTTCCGCATGATCCGCCTGCGGAGGCTCTGAGCTTTCCGGCTGCGCCAGTTCCGGCTCGTCCTTGCCGAGAGCATCCTCGATCCAGGCCAGCATCAGCGTCCAGGTCACCGCCAGCACGACCGGGCCGACGAAGAGCCCGATCAGGCCGAAGCTCAACATGCCGCCGATGACCCCGGCGAAGATCAGCAGCAACGGCAAATCTGCGCCACGCCGGATCAGCATCGGCCGCAGGAAGTTATCCAGGGTGCCGACGATCAGGCTCCACACCAGCAGGAAAGTCGCCCAGCCGGTGTCGCCGACCCAGTACATCCAGCCGACGGCCGGCAACAGCACCACCATCGGCCCGACTTGAGCGATGCACAGCATCAGCATCACCGCCGACAGCAAGCCGGCAAACGGTACGCCCGCCACCGCCAGACCAATGCCGCCAAGCACCGTCTGCACCAGAGCCGTCACGCCGACACCCAGCGCCACGCCGCGGATCGCCTGGCCGGCCAAAATGACCGAATTGGCCCCGCGCTCACCGGCCAGTCGGCGGCCGAAACGCAAGACCAGTCGCCCGCCCGCTTCACCCTCGCCATAGAGGATCGCGGCAATGCCGACGACCAGCAGAAACTGCAGCAGCATGCCGCCGAGACTGCCCACCTGCGCCAGCACCCACTTGCCGGCATCCGTGGCAAAGGGCGCAAGCTTGGCAGCCAGCTCCGCTCCACCACCGGCAACGGCCTGGTTCCAGGCGCTGCTCGCCCTCTCGCCGAACAGCGGCAACCCGGCCAGCCAGGCCGGCGCCGGCGGCAGGCCTTTTTCCGCCAACGAGGTCACTGCTGCGGTGTACTGGTCAAAATGATCAAAAATGGTGTCGATTGCCAACCACAAAGGCAGCACCAGCAACAGCAACATGCCCAAGGTCATCAGCGTGGTAGCCAAGGCGCGCCGGCCACCGAGCCGGACTTCGAGATCGCGGAACAACGGCCAGGTCGCCACCACCAGCGTCGCCGCCCACACCGAAGCCGCCAGGAAAGGGCGCAGCACCCAGAGCGACAGCACGATCAGACCGGCGATGCAGGCGATGGCCAGGGTGTTACGGGCGAGGTCTCGGCGGATGTCTTTCATGAGCTTCCTTGTGAGGTGTTCGACAGGCACTGCCGTCATTTGACAGACGCATCATGCCAAGCGGGAGGCGAAAGCTCAAATCGGGAAACACTTGCCGCGAAGGTGTAAAGCTTGTGTAAAGCCCCAGCACTCCTGGCGCCAAAGTGCTTTACTGAAAAAAACAACCGGGAGCACAGCATGCGTATCGTCAGCCTGATTCTCATTGCCGCCTTGGCCCTGCCCGTCCACGCCGATCCCGGACGCGGCCCGCGTCCACATGGTGGTGGGGGCGGAGGAGACTGGTTCGGCTTCGCCCTGTTTGCCGCTGTCACGGCGCTGATCCTGACCTCGGAAATGGCCAGGCGTAGCGAACCGGCGATCCAGCCGCAACAGCCCGTTTACATCGAGCCGCCCGCCAACGCAGCTCCGGCCCCCTCGGCCAATATCTGGTATTACTGCGGCTCCAGCGGACAGTATTACCCCTACACGCAAGCCTGCCCGGAAGGCTGGCAGGCCGTTCCCGCCCAACCGCAGAACTGAAATGAAACGGCCCGCTCAGAGGCGGGCCGTTTCAGCGACTGCGGGCTTTGCGGAACACCACAGAACTTAACTGCGGTAATCCGCGTTGATTTTCACGTAGTCGTAGGAGAAATCGCAGGTATAGACATTGGCCGCTGCTGTCCCACGCCCGAGATCGACGCGCACGGTGATTTCGGCCTGGGCCATGACGCGGGCGCCGTCTTCTTCCTTGTAGGCCGCCGCACGACCGCCGTTTTCGGCGACCAGCACGTCATCCAGCCAGACCTTGACGCCATCGACGTCGAGGTCGGCAATGCCGGCATAACCCACCGCGGCCAGGATGCGGCCCAGATTGGGATCGGAGGCGAAGAAGGCCGTCTTGACCAGCGGCGAATGGCCAATGGCGTAACCGACCTTGCGGCACTCCTCGATATCCTTGCCGCCCTGCACGGCGACCGTAATGAACTTGGTCGCGCCCTCGCCATCGCGCACGATGGCCTGCGCCAGTTCGACCGAAACGGCGATGATGGCGGCCTTGACCTCGGCCCAACCGGCATCGCTTGCGCTGGCGAAACTGACGCCGGACTGGCCGGAAGCGATCATCACGTAGGAGTCGTTGGTCGAGGTGTCGCCATCGACGGTAATGCAGTTGAACGAAGCGTCGGCCGCTTCCTTGACCAGTTGGTCGAGCAAGGGCTGAGCGATGCCGGCGTCGGTGGCCAGGAAGCCAAGCATGGTCGCCATGTTCGGCTTGATCATGCCAGCGCCCTTGGAGATACCGGAAATCGTGATTTCCTTGCCGTGCACCGCAAGCTTGCGTGAAGCGGCCTTGGCGACGGTATCTGTCGTCATGATGGCGTGTGCCGCAGCGTGCCAGTTATCCGCCTTCAGATCGGCGATGGCGGCCGGCAGACCGGCCCGGATACGGTCGACCGGCAACGGTTCAAGAATCACGCCGGTTGAGAAGGGCAGCACCTGATCGGCGGCCACGCCCAAGGCAGCAGCCACGGCATCGCAGCTGGCCTGCGCCGTCTGCCGGCCCGGCTCGCCGGTACCGGCATTGGCGATCCCGGTATTGATGACCAGCGCGCGCATTTCCTTGCCGCTGGCCAGATGCTTGCGGCAAAGCTGCACCGGGGCGGCGCAAAAACGATTTTGCGTAAAGACACCGGCCACAGAGCAGCCGGCATCGATGGCGACGACGGTCAGGTCGCGACGGTTCTTCTTGCGGATTTCCGCTTCGGCAACGCCGAGGCGCACACCGGCCACAGGAAAGAGTTGGGCGGCGGCCGGGGTAGCGTAATTAACAGACATGCGTTCGACTCCAAAAGCATCAAGGCACCCCACGGGTGCCTTGCGATTCAACTCAGATCAGGACAGGGCTCCGTGGCAGTGCTTGTACTTCTTGCCACTGCCGCATGGACAAGGATCGTTGCGGCCCACTTTCGGGCCGGCCTGCGCTGCCGGTTGGGCTGCCGGTTTTTCCTCGTCACCGACAGCATTCTCCAGCGCCTCGTCGTAATCGGCATGTTGGTACTGCACGTTCTGCACGTCGGCGTGCGGCGCGGTTTCCTCGACGTCTTCCTGGGTGCGGATCTGCACCGTGAAGACGACACGGGTGACTTCCTTGCGCACCACATCAAGCAGGGTTTCGAACAGCTCGAAGGCTTCCCGCTTGTACTCCTGCTTCGGATTCTTCTGGGCGTAGCCGCGCAGGTGGATACCCTGACGCAGGTGGTCGAGCGCCGCCAGATGCTCGCGCCAATGGGCGTCGAGGCTCTGCAGCATGACGTTGCGCTCGAACTGATGGAAAGTCTCGGCGCCGACCAGATCGATCTTGGCCTGGTAAGCTTCGTCGGCACCTTGCACGATGCGATGCAGCATCTCTTCGTCGGTCAGCGTCGGCTCGGCCTTGACCCAGGCAGCCGCCGGGGCGGCGATCTGCAGTTCGGCCTCCAGCTCGCGCTCCAGACCCTCGAGATCCCATTGCTCCTCGACCGACTCTTCCGGCACATGGGTGCGGAAGATATCGGCGATGACGCCGTGACGCATGGCGGTAATGGTTTCCGAAATGTCCTCGGTTTCCAGCAACTCGTTGCGCTGCTGGTAGATCACCTTGCGCTGGTCGTTGGCGACGTCGTCGTATTCGAGCAACTGCTTGCGAATGTCGAAGTTACGCGCTTCGACCTTGCGCTGAGCAGACTCCAGCGAGCGGGTCACGAGCGGATGCTCGATGGCCTCGCCTTCCGGCATCTTCAGCTTGTCCATGATGGCGCGCAGGCGCTCGCCGGCAAAGATACGCAGCAACTGGTCGTCGAGCGACAGGTAGAAGCGCGACGAACCGGCATCGCCCTGACGACCGGCGCGACCGCGCAGCTGGTTGTCGATGCGACGCGACTCATGGCGCTCGGAACCGATGATGTGCAGACCGCCGGCGGCCAGCACCTGGTCGTGCACCACCTTCCATTCGGCCCTCATGGCTTCAATCTTGGCCTGCTTGTCAGCCTCGCTCAGGCTCTCGTCCTGGTGCACCGCGTCGACCGGCTTCTCGATATTGCCGCCGAGCACGATGTCGGTACCGCGACCGGCCATGTTGGTGGCAATGGTTATCATGCCGGGACGACCGGCCTGGGCGACGATCTCTGCTTCGCGGGCATGCTGCTTGGCGTTGAGCACCTGGTGCGGCAGTTTTTCCTTGTCGAGCAGGCTGGACAGCAACTCGGAGTTTTCGATCGAGGTCGTGCCAACCAGCACCGGCTGGCCACGCTTGTTGCAATCGCGGATATCCGCCACGATCGCCACATGCTTCTCGTCTGCCGTCTTGTAGACGAGATCGTTCATGTCCTTGCGCACCATCGGGCGGTGCGTCGGGATGACGACGGTTTCCAGGCCGTAGATCTGCTGGAATTCGTAAGCTTCGGTATCGGCCGTACCGGTCATGCCGGCCAGCTTGCCGTACATGCGGAAGTAATTCTGGAAGGTGATCGAGGCCAGCGTCTGGTTCTCGGCCTGGATGGCCACGCCTTCCTTGGCCTCGACCGCCTGGTGCAGGCCATCCGACCAGCGGCGACCGGCCATCAGGCGGCCGGTAAACTCGTCCACGATGACCACTTCGCCGTTCTGTACGACGTAATGCTGATCCTTGTGGAACAGCGTCATTGCACGCAGCGCGGCGTTCAAATGGTGCATCAGCGTGATGTTGGCCGCATCGTAGAGGCCGCTGCCTTCGCGCAACAGGCCGTGCTCTGCCAGCAACTGCTCGGCGCGCTCGTAGCCGGCTTCGGACAGATGCACCTGATGGCCTTTTTCATCGACCCAGTAATCGCCCGCGGCATCTTCTTCCGGGGCGCGGGTCAATTGCGGCACGACATCCTTCATCCGGACATAGAGATCGGTGTGGTCGTCAGCCTGGCCGGAGATGATCAGGGGCGTACGCGCCTCATCGATCAGGATGGAGTCGACTTCATCGACGATGGCAAAATTGAGGCCACGCTGCACGCGCTGGTCGGCCGTATAGACCATGTTGTCGCGCAGGTAATCGAAACCGAATTCGTTGTTCGTGCCGTAGGTGATATCGGCAGCATAGGCCGCCTGCTTGGCCTCGTGATCCATCTGCGACAGATTGACGCCGACGCTGAGGCCGAGGAAGCGGTGCAAACGCCCCATCCATTCCGAATCGCGCGTCGCCAGGTAATCGTTGACCGTGATGACATGCACGCCCTGGCCGGAGATGGCATTCAGGTAGGCCGGCAGCGTGCCCACGAGCGTCTTGCCTTCGCCGGTCCGCATTTCGGCGATCTTGCCGTAGTGCAGAACCATGCCGCCGATCATCTGCATATCGAAGTGGCGCATGCCGAGCACGCGCTTGCCGGCTTCGCGGACAACCGCGAAAGCCTCCGGCAGCAGATCGTCGAGCGTTTCGCCATTGGCATGGCGCTGACGAAACTCATCGGTCTTGGCCTGCAACGCTTCATCGGACAGGCCTTGCAGCGATGGCTCGAGGGCGTTGATGCGTTTGACGATCTGATTGTATTGCTTGAGCAGCCGGTCGTTGCGGCTGCCGAAAATCTTCTTGAGTAGGCCGGAAATCATCGCGATGGAATGGTGGTGTGCCTAGCGCGGCAAAGCGCGGATTCTAGCACGCCACCCTGGCCCGAACATGACAACTCAAATCAAGGATTTAAGCCTTGCCTCAACGTCGTTTGAGTTGCGCGAACTCCAGGCCCTGCTTCAGGAAGGTGGCCGGATTCTGCGCCACGCCCAGCATGCGCACCTCAAAATGCAGGTGAGGCCCGGTCGAACGCCCGGTCGTGCCAATTGCACCGATCGCTTCACCACGTTTGACCAGCTTGCCAGGTTTGACGTCCATGCGGGAAAGGTGGGCATAGCGCGAAATGAGTCCTTCGCCATGGTCGATATCGATCACATTGCCGAACTCAGGATGATACGAGGCGGATTGCACGACCCCATCAGCCGCCGACATCACTTGCGTACCGGTTTCGGCGTTGAAGTCGATCCCTTCATGCATCGCCTGCACACCGGCGATCGGGTCACTGCGATGGCCGAAAGGCGAACCGAGAGCGGCGCTTTTCACTGGCAGAGTGGTCGGGGTCCGGCGATCGCGCACCCGCTTCTCGAGCAGGCGCGACTCCATGATGGCCAGATCGTCGGACTTGCGATCCACATCCGCCCCCAACCTGTCGATTTCACGCTGCAATTCTTCGGTATTCAACGGCAGCGGAATCAGGGGGCCGCCTTTTCCATCCTTCACCTCGGCAATGGCCACACTCCGCTTCACACCCGACAGGTTTTCGACCCGGTCGCCCAGCATGTCCAGTTGCAGAACGCGAGCCTGCAATTCGCCGAGCCGGGTTGCCATCAGGTTGATGTTGTTGCTCAGGTATTCCTGATTCTTTTTCGCCTCGCGATTCTGCAGCGACAAAAGCATGTCTTCAACCACGGGCAGGCGGAAACGTACCGACATCCAGGAGAAGGCCGCCGAAGTCGCCAACACGATGAATACGAAAGCCAAGGCGACGGCTGCAATATGCCGAGGCATAATGGCAATGGTTTTTGCCGCCTTTAGATGGCGGGACACAACGATAATCTGCACGCTACCTCCTATGCACTACGGACCCGAGCACTACCTGAACAACGACGCCGCCGCCGGGCGCGTCATGCAGCACGCCCGCACCATCCTGCGGCTGGCTCGTCGCTTCGAGTCCATCGTTCCAGGCGGGCTTCGCCATTCGGCTCGCGTCGCCAACTACAAGTCGGGAAAAGTTGTTATCCACACCGACAACGGTGCGGTCGCCGCCAAGATTCGCCAGATGAGCCAGCGTTTATGCGACGAGTTATCCAAGGGAGGGGTGGAGTGTAATGTCATGGAAGTGAAAGTGCAACCCAAGGAGAACACTTACCAATCAAGCACTTCCACAGCCAAGCCGCTCAGCGCCCCTGCCTGCGCGGCTTTGCGCAAGACCCTCGACACCCTGCCTGGTGGGCCTCTGCGCAGCGCCCTCGAACACCTGCTACAACGCGCAATCAGACAGGAATGATGGCCAGGCGCTCGACGAACATCAGCGCAAAAACAAACAGGGCGAACAAAATTCCGTAGCGAAACAGGCGACCAGCGAGGGCGAGATAATACGATTTGCCGGTGAGAGCGTAGGCCACCAGCCCCACGCCGATGGCGATGACCAGGATGACTGCCAGCAGACGCAGCAGCCACATGATTAATCAGGCCGCCTGAGCCAACCAGCGGGTGACGCCTTGCGGCGCCCTGGCCTCTTCCTCGAAGCTGACCATTTCCCAAGCCTCCTGGCGGTTCAGGAGTTCGCGGGCCAGCATATTGTTCAGCGCGTGCCCCCCCTTGTGCGACGAATAGGCCGCCAACAGAGGATGACCCAGCAGATAGAGATCGCCAACCGCATCGAGAATCTTGTGCTTGACGAACTCGTCGCCGTAACGCAGGCCATCCTGGTTCAGCACGCGGAACTCGTCGAGAACGATCGCATTCTCCAGACCGCCACCCAGTGCCAGTCCGTTTTCGCGCAGGTATTCGACCTCTTGCATGAAGCCGAAGGTGCGGGCACGGGACACTTCGCGAACATACGATTGCTCGGCGAAATCGATTTCGGCCTTCTGTGCCGACTTGTCGATGGCTGGATGGTTGAAAACGATGGAGAAAGCGAGCTTGTAACCGTCGTAAGGCTCGAAGCGAGCCCACTTGTCGCCGTCGCGGACCTCTATAGGCTGAGTCACGCGGATGAATTTCTTGGCCGTATTCTGCTCCTCGATCCCGGCAGACTGGATCAGGAAGATGAACGGCGCTGCCGAGCCATCGAGGATAGGCACTTCCGGCGCATCCAGATCGACCCAGCAATTGTCGATACCCAGCCCGGCAAAAGCGGACATCAGGTGCTCGATGGTACCTACCTTGACCCCGTCCTTTTCCAGACAGGAACACATGCGCGTATCGCCGACCATGAAAGCCTTGGCCGGGATATCCAGCGGCTCCGGCAAATCGACGCGACGGAAAACGATGCCGCTATCCGGCGCAGCCGGGCGCAGGGTCATGTTGACCTTGACGCCACCGTGCAGGCCGACGCCTGAGGCACGAATAACCGTCTTGAGCGTGCGTTGCTTGAGCATGCTAAGTATCTGAATGATTGGGGAAGGTGACGCATTGTAACACAACGCGCCACCGCCCTTTTTCAGAGAAAGGTTTTGTTACGCTTAGTCGGCCTGCTTTCTCAGGAAGGCCGGGATGTCATAGCGATCGACGCCACTGTTGGCCAGTGCTTCGACGGTGACGTTGCGCTTGCGCACAACGGCCGGCACATCGGCGATCTGGTTGTAGTCGATGGCCGGGCCGCTGGTGAAGGCGACTGCATCATGCGTGCCGGTCGCCACGGCCTGCACGACCGGAGTATTGACCACCTCGAAGGTCTGGCGCTTGGCAGCGGCCTGGCCCAGGCCGGTGGCAACCACGGTAACGCGCAGGGCGTCGCCCATCAGTTCGTCGTACACCGCACCAAAAATGATGTGAGCGTCTTCTGCGGCAAAAGTCTTGACGGTGTTCATCACCTCGTTGACTTCCTTCATCTTCAGGTTGCCCTTGGCGGCAGTGATATTGACCAGCACACCACGGGCGCCGGACAGATTCACGCCCTCCAGCAACGGCGAGGCAACGGCCTGCTCAGCTGCGATGCGGGCGCGATCAACGCCGGCAGCAGTGGCAGAACCCATCATGGCACGACCCATTTCGCCCATCACGGTACGGACGTCTTCGAAGTCGACGTTGACCAGACCCGGGTAGGTAATGATTTCGGCAATACCGCCGACCGCATTCTTCAGCACGTCGTCGGCCGCCTTGAAGCAATCGTCGACATCGGCATCGTCGCCCATGACTTCCATCAGCTTGTCGTTCAGGATGACGATCAGGGAGTCGACATGCTTGGCGAATTCGGCGATGCCGGCTTCGGCCGACTTCATGCGCTTGCCGCCTTCGAAACTGAACGGCTTGGTGACGACGCCGACGGTCAGGATGCCCATTTCACGGGCGATTTCGGCCACCACAGGAGCAGCGCCGGTACCCGTACCACCGCCCATACCGGCAGTGATGAAGGCCATGTGCGCACCTTGCAGCATGTCGCGGATGTCTTCGCGATGCAGATCCGCAGCTGCCTTGCCGGCTTCCGGCTTGGCACCGGCGCCGAGACCGCTCTGGCCCAGCGACAGTTTCGACGACGCGGCATTGCGCGACAGCGCCTGCGCATCGGTATTGGCGGCAATGAACTCGACGCCATTCACCCCCTCGCGAATCATATGCTCGATCGCATTGCCACCTGCACCACCCACACCGAACACCTTGATGATGGTGCCAGTCTCGTCTTTCTCGATGATTTCAAACATGACTACCTCCTCTGAAAAACCTGAAAAAAATTAAAAATTCTTGGCGAACCACTGCTTCATGCCTTCGAAGACATCCTTGATGCCTTGCTTCTCCTGAATCTTCTGGCCACGCTTGCGTTGCGACTGAGCTTCCAGCAACAGGCCGAAAGCCGTCGAGAAACGCGGGCTCTGCACGACGTCGGCCAGGCTGCCGTGGTACTTCGGACTCCCCAGGCGAACCGGCATATGGAAGATTTCCTCACCCAGTTCGACCATGCCCGGCATGACGCTGGCGCCGCCGGTCAGCACGATGCCGGACGACAGGACGTCCTCGAAACCGGCCCGGCGCAGTTCGTTCTGGATCAGCTCATACAGTTCCTCGACCCGCGGCTGGATCACATCGGCCAGCGCCCGGCGGCTCAATTTGCGGCTCGGCCGGTCGTCCACACCCGCCACATCGAGGTTTTCACCGGCGTCGGCCAGTTGCGACAGGGCGCACCCGAACTTGCACTTGATGTCCTCGGCTTCCCGCGTCGGCGTGCGCAGTGCCATGGCGATGTCGTTGGTAATCTGGTCGCCGGCAATCGGGATCACCGAGGTGTGGCGGATGGCGCCTTGCGTCCAGACGGCGATGTCGGTCGTGCCGCCGCCGATGTCGATCAGGCAGACGCCGAGATCCTTTTCGTCCTCGGAGAGCACGGCGTAGCTGGAGGCGAGGGGTTGCAGAACCAGATCGTTGACCTCCAGGCCACAACGACGGACGCACTTGACGATGTTCTGGGCGGCCGATACTGCACCGGTGACGATATGGGTCTTCACTTCCAGGCGCATCCCGCTCATGCCGATCGGCTCGCGGATGCCATCCTGGCCATCGATGACGAATTCCTGAGTCAGGATGTGCAGGATTTCCTGATCGGCCGGGATCGGCATCGCCTTGGCCGTTTCGATCACGCGCTCGACGTCGGTCGGCGTGACTTCCTTGTCCTTGATCGCCACCATGCCGTTCGAGTTGAAGCTCTTGATATGGCTGCCGGCGATCCCGGTATAGACGTCGCGCACCTTGCAGTCGGCCATCAGCTCGACTTCCTGGATCACCCGACTGATGGTGTGCACCGTTTCCTCGATGTTCACCACGACGCCCTTCTTCAGGCCGCGCGAATCCTGCGAGCCCATGCCAATGACGTTCAAACCGCCTTCCTGGTCAATTTCAGCGACCAGCGCCACGATCTTGGAGGTGCCGATATCCAGCCCGACCACGAGGTCCTTGTTGTCCCTGCTCATCTTCCTACTTCCCCTTCTCTTCGCCCGTGGCTCGCATGGCGAACCCGTTCGGATAACGCAAATCCACGACCGCTGGCACTGTTGTCCGCTTGCCAATGGTTTCCGGATAGGCCTCGATAAATCGCTGTAAACGGTCGTGCACCGTAGCTTTCTGCTGTTCGCGGCCGATATCCACGGCCATACCGCTGTCCAGTCGCGCTTGCCAAGCCAGGCGCGGCGACAGGGTTACCTGGGTCGGACGCATGCCAACCGGGACAAATGCCTCCACAAACTCCCCGTAGTGCTTCAGCACCTCCGGCGCCGTGCCCTGTGGTCCGTAAAGCAAAGGGATGCGGGCGCTTTCCGCGGCCGTCGGCGTCGCTGCAAACACCTCGCCATAGCTGTTCACCAACTCGCCCCGCCCTTCGCCCCAACGCGCCACCGGACGATGTTCCTCGACGCGGATTTCCAGGCGCGATGGCCAGACCCGTCGTACCTCGGCTTTGCGCACCCAGGGCAGTTTCTCCAGCGCACCACGTACGGCTTCCAGATTCAGGCTGAAGAAGTTGGCGCGCAGCGTCGCCGGCAGCACTTGCTCGATTTCCCCACGCCGCGTATGCGCCATTTCCTCGACAAAGACCACCTGCCTGACCGGCAAGGACGGTACACGCACCAGCCAGACCGCCGCTGCGACGAGCACAGCTGCCGAAGCTGCCAGGATCAGCAGGTCGGCTATCGCGTTCAACAGGTGCGGCTTGTTCCACATTCATCGCCTCAATCGTTGGCGGCCATTTCGAGTACGCGACGCACCAGCGCCGGATACTCCAGACCGGCGACCCGCGCTGCCATCGGCACCAGCGAGTGATCGGTCATGCCGGGTGCCGTATTCACTTCCAGGAAGTAATGCCTGCCCTCGTCGTCCATCAGGAAATCCACCCGCCCCCAGCCGCGCCCGCCCAGGATGCGGAATGCCTCCAGCGCCTGACGGCGAATTTCCAGTTCCTGCGCTTCAGGTAGGCCGCAGGGGCACAGGTAGCGCGTGTCGTCGCGGTTGTACTTGGCCTCGTAGTCGTACCACTCGGTCGCCGGCTCGATCTTGATGATCGGCAGCGCCTGGTCGCCCAGGATGCCGACGGTGTATTCACCGCCCATCACGCCCTTTTCGGCGATCACCAGACTGTCGTAGCGCGCTGCCTCGGCGTAGGCTGTAGCCAGTTCGCCCGGTGCCTTGACCTTGCTGATACCGATCGACGAACCTTCATGCGCCGGCTTGACGAACAGCGGCAAGCCCATGGTTTCCTCGATCTCGGCGAAATCGGAGTTGGCGTCGAGCAGCGCGTATTCAGGAATCGGCAAACCGGCTGCCTGCCACAGCAGCTTGGTGCGGAACTTGTCCATGCCAAGGGCGGAGGCCATGACCCCGGAGCCGGTATAGGGAATATGCATCAGCTCCAGGGCACCCTGGATCGTGCCGTCTTCGCCATGGCGGCCATGCAATGCGACGAAGGCACGGTCATAGCCCTTCAAGGCATCCAGCGGCTGTTCGGCCGGATCGAAGGGATGCGCATCGATGCCCTGGCCGCTCAATGCTGCCAGCACGCGCGAACCGCTGTTCAGAGAAACCTCGCGTTCGGCGGAAGTCCCGCCGAAAAGCACCGCGACCTTGCCAAACTCGCTCATTTGCCTTCCACCAACTTGCCGGGAACCGCGCCAATCGAGCCGGCCCCCATGGTCAACACCACATCGCCGTCACGGGCGACATCCATGATCGTTTGCGGCATGGCCGCGATCTCTTCAACAAACACCGGTTCCACCTTGCCGGCGACGCGCAAGGCACGCGCCAGCGAACGGCCATCGGCCGCCACCACCGGCGCTTCGCCCGCGGCATAAACCTCGGCCAGACACAGCGCATCCACCGTTGATAGCACCTTGACGAAATCCTCGAAGCAGTCACGGGTGCGCGTATAGCGGTGCGGCTGGAAGGCCAGCACCAGCCGGCGCCCCGGAAAAGCACCACGGGCTGCAGCCAGTGTCGCCGCCATCTCGACCGGGTGATGCCCGTAGTCATCCACCAGCGTAAAACTGCCGCCGGTCGGCAGCGCCACTTCGCCACAGCGCTGGAAGCGGCGCCCGACGCCCTTGAATTCGGCCAGCGCCTTGACGATGGCGGCATCGGAAACACCGACTTCGGTCGCTACCGCAATCGCCGCCAGGGCGTTCAACACGTTGTGCATGCCCGGGGTGTTCAGGGTCACCGACAGTCTGGACACCGAACCGTTGACACGTACGCAGTCGAAACGCATCTGGCCGTTGTCCGCCACGACGTTCTCGGCGTAGAAATTGCACTCGTTGCTCAGACCATAGGTCACGATCTGCTTGGCCACGCGCGGCATGATCTCGCGCACGTTCGGATCGTCGGCACACAGTACCGCAACGCCGTAGAAAGGCAGGCGATTGAGGAAATCGACGAAGGTCGATTTCAGGCGCTCGAAATCATGGCCGTAGGTCTCCATGTGATCGGCGTCGATATTGGTGACCACCGAAATCACTGGCGACAGGTAGAGGAATGAGGCATCCGACTCATCCGCCTCGGCCACCAGGAAGTCGCCATGGCCGAGCTGGGCATTGGCGCCTGCCGCGTTCAGACGTCCGCCGATGACAAAGGTCGGATCGACCCCGCCCTCGGCCAGGATGCTGGTCACCAGGCTGGTCGTGGTCGTCTTGCCATGGGTACCGGCGATGGCGATGCCCTGCTTCAGACGCATCAGTTCGGCCAGCATCTGGGCGCGCGGCACCACGGGGATGCGCCGCTCACGAGCAGCCACCACCTCCGGATTGTCGGCCTTGACTGCGGTCGACACGACGACGGCATCGGCTCCGACAACGTTCGCCGCATCGTGCCCGATCATCACGCGGATGCCTTCGCCCTCCAGGCGGCGGGTGGTGGCGCTGACCGCCAGGTCGGAGCCGCTCACCGTGTAGTCGAGGTGCGCCAGGACCTCGGCAATGCCGCTCATCCCGGAGCCGCCGACACCGACGAAATGGATGTGCTTGACCTTGTGTTTCATTTGGCAATTTCCGAACAAATGTGCGCCACTTCCGCCGTGGCATCTGGTTTGGCCAGCGAGCGAGCCTTTTCGGCCATCTCCAGCAACTGGCCGCGCGAATAATTGCGAATCAGGGCAATGCTGTCCGGCGTCAGTTCATTCTGGCGCAGCAGGAAAGCACCGCCGACATTGACCAGGAACAACGCATTTCCGGTCTGGTGATCGTCCACCGCATGCGGGAAGGGCACCAGAATGCTGGCCACCCCAGCGGCGGCCAGTTCTGCGATGGTCAGTGCGCCAGCCCGGCAGATCACCAGGTCGGCCCATTCATAAGCACCGGCCATGTCGTCGATGAAGGGAACGCAATGTGCCTGCACACCCGCAGCGGCATAGTTCGCCTTCAGGGCCTCGATGTGCTTTTCTCCGGCTTGATGAACGATCTGGGGCAACTCGTCTTCGCGCAACATGGCCATGCCCTGCGGCACGACCTCGTTGAGCACCTGGGCGCCCAGGCTGCCGCCGATGACCAGGATGCGCAAAGCGCCGTCCCGCTCGGCAAAGCGTTCGCCGGGAGCGGGCATGGCGGCGATTTCCGGACGCACCGGATTACCGACCCAGAGCCCTTTCTTCAGGACACTCGGGAAGCCGGTGGCGATGCGGTCGGCCACAGCCGCCAATACGCGGTTGGCCAACCCGGCCACGGAGTTCTGTTCATGCAGGACCAGTGGCACGCCAGCCAGGGCAGCCATCATGCCGCCGGGGAAGGTAATGTAGCCTCCCATGCCCAGCACGACATCCGGGCGCACCTCGCGAATGGCCTTCCAACCCTGCCAGAAGCCACGCAACAGGTTCAACGGCAACATGAGCTTGCGCAACAATCCCTTGCCACGCAGGGCAGCGAACTTTACCCAGACCATGTCGAAACCATGCTGTGGCACCAGACGGGCTTCCATACCCTCCGGATTGCCCAGCCAGACTACGCGCCAACCGTCATCACGCATTTGATGCGCGACGGCAAGTGCCGGGAAGATGTGACCACCGGTGCCACCGGCCATGATGAGGATGGTTTTGCTCATAGCTTGCCTCCGCGCATGAGCTGCCGGTTTTGTCTCCGGCCGCGCTGCGCGCTTAACACCGGCTGCGCCGGGTTAGCCTGCGACGAAATCGCCAATTGATGCGAATCGATGACGAGCTTCGTCATAGCTTGCCTCCGCGCATCAACTGGCGATTTTCCCAATCCACTCGCAGCAGGATGGCCAGGGCCACGCAATTGGCCAGGATGCCGGAACCGCCGAAGCTCATCAGCGGCAGGGTAAGCCCCTTGGTTGGCAGCAAACCCATGTTGACGCCCATGTTGATGAAGGACTGCACGCCGAACCAGATGCCCATACCCATGGCGACCAGCGCTGGATAAAGGCGGTCGAACTGCACGCACTGACGGCCGATGGCAAAGGCACGCTGGACCAGCAGGGCAAACAGCCCAACCACGGCCAGCACACCGAAGAAGCCCAACTCTTCCGCCACCACGGCCAACAGGAAATCGGTATGCGCTTCCGGCAGGTAGAAGAGTTTTTCCACGCTGGCGCCGAGGCCGACGCCGAACAGTTCGCCGCGACCGAAGGCGATCAGCGAATGTGACAACTGGTAGCCCCGCCCGAACGCATCCGCCCACGGGTCCATGAAGCCGAATACCCGGTCGCGCCGATAGGGCGAAACGATGATCATGACGGTGAAGGCGACCAGCAGACCGACAATCAGCAGCGCGAACAGTCGGGCCTTCAAACCGCCAAGGAAGAGAATGCCCATGGCGATGGAAATGATCACGACGAAAGCGCCGAAATCCGGCTCCTTGAGCAGCAGCATGCCAACCACGGCCATGGCGCCGAACATCGGCAGGAAGGCCTGCTTCAGATCATGCATCACGTTGATCTTGCGCACCGTGTAATCGGCGGCATAGAGCACGGCAAACAGTTTCATCAGCTCGGATGGTTGCAGGTTGGCAAAGCCCAGCGGCAACCAGCGGCGCGCGCCATTGACGTCGCGCCCGATACCCGGAATCAGTACGACGAGCAGCAGCACCGCACCAGCCATGAACAGGTAAGGCGCGTACTTCTGCCATAGGCTGAGCGGCACCTGGAAAGCCACGGCGGCGGCGACCAGGCCGATGCACATGAAGATGCCGTGGCGGATCAGGAAATAGGCCGGCTGGTGATTGGTAAACCGGCCACCCTCGGCCGTCGCGATGGACGCTGAATAGACCATCACCAGTCCACCGAAGAGCAGGACCAGGACCGTCCACAGCAAGGTGTAGTCGATTTCCGAAACCTGGCGGCGCGGCGCGTCGAGAGCCGAGATCAGCATGGCAGCTCCTTGACCGCGTCGATGAAGGCCTGCGCCCGATGGGCGTAGTTCTTGTACATATCGAGGCTGGCGCAGGCCGGCGACAGCAGAACGCAGTCGCCCGCCTCGGCATGTGCCGCCAGCCAGCGCACAGCCGTTTCCATATCGCCCACAATGCGCGTCGGCAGGCCGCTGCCTTCCAGGGCCATGCCAATCGCCGCAGCGTCCCGGCCGATCAAGGCCACGGCCCGACCATGTTTTTCCAGGGCCGGCTTCAAGGGCGCAAAATCCTGTCCCTTGCCGTCGCCGCCGAGCACGATGGCGACCTTGCGGCCCATGCCTTCGATCGCTGCCAGCGTGGCGCCCACGTTGGTTCCCTTGGAGTCGTCGACGTAAAGCACGCCACCAATCTCGGCCACTGTTTCGACGCGATGGGCTAGGCCCCTGAACTGTTTCAACGGTTCGATCAAGCGTTCCGGCGCAACACCGACGCATTCGCACAGGGCCAGCGCCGCCATGGCGTTGGCGGCGTTGTGCAGGCCGGAAAGGTGCAGATCGGCCAGTGCCACCAGCTTTTCCTTGCCGCGCCAGATCGCGCCGTCGGCAAAACCGTAATCGACCGCACGCGGTGCCGGATCGAGACCGAAGGTGATCATCGTCCGGCCACATCGACCGTTGGCCATCGACCAGTCGTCGTCGCGATTCAGGATCATCGCGCCCTTGCCCTGGAAGACGCGTGACTTGGCAGCGGCGTAATTGGCCATGCTGCCTTCGTAGCGGTCGAGGTGATCTTCCGACAGATTGAGCACCGTCGCCGCCACCGCATTCAGCTGATGTGTCGTTTCCAGTTGGAAACTGGAGAGTTCGAGCACCCAGATCTTGGGCAAAGTGCCGCTATCCTGCGCATCCATCAAGGCGTCGAGCGCGGACGGCGAAATGTTGCCGCATGCGATGGCCGGAACGCCTGCGCCGTTGAGCAGCGCGGCAGTCAGCGCCGTGGTCGTCGTCTTGCCGTTGCTGCCGGTAATGGCGAGGATTTTCGAACCCGGCACCTGTTCACGCACGCCGTGGGCGAACAATTCGATTTCTGACCAAATCGGCACGTGCACCGCAGCAATGGCCGGCGTGGCCTTGGCGACGCCCGGCGATAACGCCAGCAGGTCGATATTGGCGAAGGTCGCGTCGGTGAATGGGCCGCTCAGCAACTCGGCGTTCGGTGCCACCTGGCGCAGGGCGTCGACGTTGGGCGGATTGTCGCGCGAGTCGGCCACGCGCACGAGCGCGCCCTGGCGATGCAGCCATTTGGCCATCGCCAGTCCGGACTCTCCGAGTCCGACGACCGCTACGCGTTTGCCCTTGAGTTCCATGCCTTCCTCAGCGCAGTTTCAGGGTGGACAGCCCGATCAGCACGAGCATGATGGTGATGATCCAGAAGCGGACGACGACCTGCGTCTCCTTCCAGCCGGTTTGTTCGAAGTGGTGGTGCAGCGGCGCCATGCGCAGGATGCGCCGGCCCTCGCCGTATTTCTTCTTGGTGTACTTGAAGTAGCTGACCTGCAGCATCACCGACAGGGTTTCGATGACGAAGACGCCGCCCATGATGAAGAGCACGATTTCCTGACGCACGATCACCGCCACGGAGCCCAGCGCGGCACCCAGCGCCAGGGCGCCGACGTCGCCCATGAACACCTCCGCCGGATAGGCGTTGAACCACAGAAAACCGAGGCCCGCCCCGGCGATGGCGCCAAGCAGGATGCACAATTCGCCGGCGCCCGGCACGTAGGGAATCAGCAGGTATTTGGCATACACCGCATGGCCGGTGACGTAGGCGATGACGGCGAAGGCGGCGGCGACCATCACGGTCGGCATGATGGCCAGACCGTCCAGGCCATCGGTCAGGTTCACCGCGTTGCTGGTACCGACGATGACGAAGTAGGTCAGCGTGATGAAGCCGACGATACCCAGCGGGAATGCGATGGTCTTGAAGAACGGCACGATCAGTTCGCTGTGCGCCGGCGACTTGGCAGAAAAGGCAATGAACAGCGCCGCGCCGATGCCAAGCACCGACTGCCAGAAATACTTCCAGCGCGCCGCCAGTCCGTTCGGATCGCGATAGACCACCTTCTTCCAGTCGTCGTACCAGCCGACGATACCGTAGCCCAGCGTGACGACCAGCACCGTCCACACGTACTTGTTGGTCAGGTCGCCCCAGAGCAGGGTCGTGATGGCGATGGCGATCAGGATCAGCACGCCGCCCATGGTCGGCGTACCCGACTTGACCAGATGGGTCTGCGGCCCGTCGGTGCGCACCGCCTGGCCGATCTTCTTGGCGGCCAGCCAGCGAATGACGCCAGGACCGGCCCACAAGGAGATAAGCAGGGCCGTCATCGAGGCCAGCACCGTGCGCAGCGTGATGTAGTTGAAGACGTTGAAAAAACGAACGTCCTGCGCCAGCCATTGAGCCAAAGCGAGCAGCATTTAATGTTTCTCCTCGGCGGCCAGTGCGTCGGCCACCCTTTCCATTTTCATGAAGCGCGAGCCCTTCACCAGCACCGTGGTTTCCGGGCCCAATTCCTTGTCCACCGCAGCAATCAGCTTTTCTACCGTGCAGAAATGCCGGGCACCTTCGCCAAAATTGCGCACGGCCTGTTTGCACGCCTCACCCAGGGCGAAGAGCTGATCGACCCCCTGGCTCTTGGCGTAACCGCCGATCTCGTCGTGATACTGGTTGCTCGCCTCGCCGATCTCGCCCATGTCGCCCAGAACCAGCAGCTTCTTGCCGATGGTCGCGGCCAGTACGTCGATGCCGGCCCGGACCGAATCCGGGTTGGCGTTATAGGTATCGTCCAGAATGTCGGCGCCGCCCTTGCCGGCACGGCGTTGCAGACGGCCCTTGACGCCGGCGAAGCCGGACAAGCCGGCGACCACGCTCGCCAGCGGCACGCCGGCCGCCAGGCAGGCAGCAGCCGCCGCCATCGCATTGCGCGCGTTGTGCCGCCCCGAAACCCGCAGCGCGATCTCGGCTTCGCCTTCCGGCGCAGTCAGGGTCAGCGCGACCTCCAGGCCGTGTTGATGTACCGCTCCGCGGACGTCAGCGACGTTATCGATGGCAAAACTGCGCACCGGACGTCCGTCAGCCGCCTTACGCCAGAAATCGGCGTAAACGTCGTCAGCGTTGATGACGGCGACGCCGTCAGCGGGCAGCCCGGTGAAGATGCTGCCTTTTTCGCGCGCGACTTCGTCCAGATCCCCCATCCCTTCCAGATGGGCGCGCTGGGCATTGGTCACCAGGGCAACCGTCGGCGCCCCGATCGGTGCCAGGTAGGCGATTTCACCCGGATGGTTCATGCCCATCTCGATCACCGCCGCCCGATGCCCGGCATTCAGGCCCAGCAGGGTCAGCGGCAGACCGATGTCGTTATTCAGGTTGCCGCGCGTCGCCAACACGGCGCTGCCGTACTCGGCCTGGAGGATTGCGGCGATCATTTCCTTGGTCGTCGTCTTGCCGTTGGAACCTGTCACCGCGATCACCGGCAGGTCGAAGCTGGCGCGCCAGGCCTTGGCCAGGCGGCCGAGGGCCAGGCGGGTATCGTCGACCACGACAGCCGGCACGCCGGCCGGCACCTTGTCGGAATCGCTGACCAGCAACGCGGAGGCGCCGCTGGCCACGGCCTGCGCCAGAAAATCGTGAGCATCGAAGCGTTCGCCCTTCAGGGCGACGAACAACTGGCCTGATGCAATGGCCCGCGTATCGGTCGACACGCCGCTCAGCATCAGGTCCTTGCCCTGCATGCGGCCGCTTACGGCTTCGGCAACCTTGGACAGCAGCCAGTTCATGCCGCCTCCTCCTGCAAATTTGTCCGACGCAACTCCAGGGCCTCACGCGCCTGGTCGACATCGGAAAACGGATATTTCACGCCGGCGATTTCCTGGTAGAGCTCATGTCCCTTGCCGGCAAGCAGGATGACATCCCCCGGCGCCGCCTCGATGATGACGCGCCGGATCGCCGTCGCTCGATCCAGCTCGACCTCGGCATGCGTCATACCGGCGACGATGTCGCTGACGATGTCCTGCGGCACCTCGGAGCGCGGGTTGTCGCTGGTCACCAGCACACGATCGGCCTGGCGCTGGGCCACCTCACCCATTTGCGGGCGCTTGCCCTTGTCACGGTCGCCACCGCAGCCGAACAGGACAACCAGACGCCCGCCGCGCGCCGTTGCCGCAGTACGCAGGGCATTCAACGCATTGTCCAGCGCGTCCGGCGTATGCGCGTAATCGACCACGACCAGCGGTTCGCCCACGCCGCCCATGCGCTCCATCCGTCCCGGCGGCGGCGTCAGTTCGGCGATGCGCCGAGCCACATCGTGCGCCGGCAGGCCGGCATCGTGCAGAACCGCGGCCACCGCCAGCAGGTTGGCGACGTTGTAACGCCCGACCAGCGCCGTCTCGACCTCCTGGCGCCCATTCGGCAAAACGAGCGTGAAGCGTTGGCCATAAGGCGTCTCTTCAAGATTCTCGGCACGGACCAGGGCCGGGAAATCCCGACGCTCGGCACCGATGCCGTAGCCGAGGACGCGCAGTGCCGTTGTTTCGCGCATCAGACGCACACCGAACTCATCATCCAGATTGACGATGGCGGTACGCAAACGGGGCCAGCAGAAGAGCCGGGCCTTGGCGGCAGCGTAGTCTTCCATCGTCCCGTGATAGTCGAGATGATCGCGCGTCAGGTTGGTGAAGATCGCAACATCGACCCGCGCACCATTCATCCGCCCCTCTTCGATACCGATCGAGCTGGCCTCCAGGGCACAGGCGGCGGCTTGCTGCTGGCGGAAACGCCAGAGATAACGCATCAGCGTGGTCGCTTCCGGCGTGGTAAACCCGGTTTCGGTCAGAGCGTCAGGGAAGCCGGCACCGAGCGTACCGATGACGGCGCAGGGCTTGGGATAGGCGCGAGCCAGACACTGGCTGACTGTGGTCTTGCCGTTGGTCCCGGTAATCGCGATCAAGGACATCGTTTCGCTCGGATGACCGTACACCATGTGTGCCAGTGGCCCGGCCAGTGCGCGCAGATCGGCCACCGGCAGGTTAGCTGCGGTGCACGCCGGATTCCAGGCAAAATCCCCACCCGGCTGCCACAGAATCGCCACCGCTCCCTTGGCCAGGGCATCGTCGATGTAGCAGCGACCGTCGGCCAGATCGCCGGGATAAGCCAGGAATACGTCGCCCGGCAGCACCTGGCGACTATCATCCGCCACGCCGGCAACCGTAACCCCGACGGCTTCCAGGCGATCCAGCAACTCAC
Source organism: Azonexus sp. (assembly GCA_041918795.1). Lineage (GTDB taxonomy): Bacteria > Pseudomonadota > Gammaproteobacteria > Burkholderiales > Rhodocyclaceae > Azonexus. Next base: position 22,134 of record JAYRUZ010000006.1, read on the forward strand.
GCGGCGTACTCATAGCTTTCCCTTCTCGCCTTCGCTGGCCGCCAATTGCAGCGGGGCGTCCGGCGAGATGCCGAGGGTACGCAAGGCGCCACCCATGATGAGCGAGAACGCCGGACCGGCCACGTCGCCACCATAGTGTGCGCCGCCGCTCGGTTCGTCGATCATCACTGCCACGACCAGGCGCGGTTCGCTGATCGGCGCAATGCCGACGAAGGAAGCCACATATTTCTTGGCATAGACACCGCCTTCGATCTTGTAGGCTGTTCCCGTCTTGCCACCCACCCGGTAACCGGGCACGCGCGCCTTCGGTGCCGTACCTTCCGGCTGCACCGCCATTTCCAGCATGGTCCGCAGTTCGCGGGTGGTTTGGGGCGAAAACACGCGCGCCCCGTGCGGCGGGGCGTCATCCAACTTGGTCAGCGACAGCGGCATCAGCTCGCCGTCCCTGGCAAACACGGTATACGCCCGGGCCATCTGGATCAGGCTGACCGAGATGCCATGCCCGTAGGACATCGTGGCTTGCTCGATTGGCCGCCAGTTTTTCCACGGGCGCAAACGGCCGTTGACCTCCCCGGGGAAACCAAGATTCGGTGCCTGGCCAAAACCCAGGCTGTCGAACAGCTGCCACATTTCCTGCGGCGGGAAGGACAACGCAATCTTGGCCGTGCCGACGTTGGACGATTTCTGAATCACTTGCGCGACAGTCAGTGCGCCGTGTGGATGCGCATCGGAGATGGTCGCCGGGCCGATAGTCAGCTTGCCGGGCGCCGTATTGATCACCGTATCGAATCGGACCTTGCCCTTGTCCAGCGCCATCGCTGCCGTAAACGGCTTCATCACCGAGCCCGGCTCATAGGTATCGGTGATTGCCCGGTTGCGCAGTTGCGCCCCGGAGAGTCCCTGCCGATTGTTCGGGTTATACGTCGGCCAATTGACCAAGGCCAGGATCTCGCCACTGCGGGCATCGATCACGATGGCGCCACCGGCCTTCGCCTTGTGCGTTTCCACGGCATTCTTCAGGTGGCTGTAGGCGAGATACTGGATCTTTGAGTCGAGCGCCAGGCGCACATCCTTGCCATCCTGCGGCGGACGCGTGGCGCCAACGTCTTCAACGATATTGCCGCGGCGGTCACGAATCACCGTGCGGCTACCGGGCCGGCCAAGCAAGCTATTCTGGAAAGCCAGCTCGACACCTTCCAGACCCTTGTCATCCACCCCGGTAAAACCAACGATATGCGCCGTCATGTCACCGGTCGGATAGAACCGGCGGTATTCCTTTTCCTGATGCACCCCCGGCAATTTCAGGGTTGCAATGCGATCAGCCACCTCCGGCGAAACCTGACGCTTGACGAAGACAAAGGTTTTCTCGGAGGCGATTTTGCCATCCAGTTCGCGCACCGACATATCGAGCAAGCCGGCCAGTTGCCGCTTCTGGCCCGCATCCATCGTCCGCGCATCGGCCGGGATGGCCCACACCGACTTCATCGGCGTGGAAACCGCCAGCATGTCACCGTTACGATCGACAATCCTGCCACGCGATGCGGAAATTTCGATATCGCGCCGCATGCGGGAGTCACCCTTTTCCTGCAGGAAATCGTTGTTGATCACCTGCAGATAGAAACTGCGGGCCAACAACGCCAGAAAGGCCGCCATCAACAGCAGCCCCACCGTGCGCGAACGCCAGCCTTGCAGCGCCAGTTGAAGCACCGGGCTTTCAGCATAGCGATGACCGCGCTGCGGACGACGACGCACCACCATCAGCGACCGCCCTTCTTCTGAGCGGCACGGACTGCAGCATCCGGCGGCACCATATGGAGGCGCTCGCGGGCAATCTGCTCGATCCGCGGATGCGTCGCCCAAGTGGACATTTCAAGTTGCAACTGGCCGTACTCGACATCCAGTTGGCGCGCCCGTTCCTGTTCATTTTCCAGATCCTGAAACAGCTTGCGTGCGCGGTGCTGGGAGGTCACCACACCCAGCGCACAAACCACTGCAATCAGGAGAAGAATCATGTTGAAACGCAGCATTACAGTTTTTCAGCCACCCGCATGACCGCACTACGCGCCCGCGGATTGGCTTCGATTTCAGCAAAGGAAGGCTTGATCGCCTTACCCACGAGACGCAGTTTCGGCTTGGGAAGCTGGTCGGCACGCAATGGCAGGTTTTTCGGCAACGCATCTGCGGTGGACTGCACCCGCATGAAGTTTTTCACGATGCGATCCTCCAGCGAATGGAAGGAAATCACCACCAGCCGGCCGCCCGGTTGCAGCAACTCAAGCGCCTGCGGCAGGGCTACTTCCAGCTGGCGCAGCTCCTGGTTGATATGAATCCGTAGAGCTTGAAAGCTGCGCGTCGCCGCGTCCTGCCCTGGTTCACGGGTGCGCACGGCCGAGCGTACGAGGGTCGCGAACTGACCTGTTGTGACAATAGGTTGTTCGACCCGAGCAGCCACAACCTTCTTTGCAATCTGGAAAGCAAACCGTTCTTCGCCATAATTTTTGATGACCTCCGTAATTTCCCGCTCATCGGCCCGCGCCAGCCACTCGGCCGCCGTCTCGCCCTGCGTCGTATCCATACGCATGTCGAGCGGCGCGTCGTAGCGGAAGCTGAAGCCGCGTTCCCCATCGTCGATTTGCGGCGACGACACCCCTACATCAAACAAAATCCCATCGGCTGCCGGCAGATTCGCCTCGACCGCAGCCAGCGCCAATTCGCCAAAAGCGCGATGCACCAGACAGAAACGCGAATCACCGATTGCCGCACCGGCAACGATCGCCTGCGGGTCTCGGTCGAGCGCCACCAGACGCCCGGCCGCTCCAAGATTGGAAAGAATTTTTCGGCTATGCCCGCCACGCCCAAAAGTGGCATCGACATAGGCGCCATCGGCTTTGATCGCCAGCGCCTCCACCGCCTCATCGAGCAGTACCGTCACATGGGCGGCACCGATGGTCACAGAACCAGATCTCCAAAGCCGGGCGGCAAGTCACCGGCCAACGCCTCGGCTGCCAGATCATTCTGCTGCTTCCAGCCAGCTTCGCTCCACAACTCGAAATGACTCCCCATACCAACCAGGTAGACGGTCTTTTCAAAGTTGGCATAGGCGCGCAACTCGGGCGCCACCAACAAGCGACCAGCGGAGTCAAGCTCTTCGGTACGGGCATTACCAACCAAGACGCGCTTGATCGACGCTGCGCGCGGATCAAGGCTCGACGCCTTGAGAATCTGGTCGCGAATCGGTTGCCAGGCAGGGGACGGGTAAAGCAGCAGGCAACGATGCGGATGCGCCGTCAGGACAAGCCCGCCCTCAGCGGCCGCGAGCAGGGTTTCGCGGTGCCTTGCCGGTATGGCAAGCCGCCCCTTCGCATCCAGACTGAGTGCCGCAGCGCCCTCGAACATTCCCGATAACCCCCTGTAAACCCACTTTTCTACACGTTTTCCCACTTTAGAACATCAACCATTCGACGTCAATAGAGAAATTGTGATTTTTTTCTTATGCAACAAGGACTTAGGGAGAGTTTCCGAGAGAAATTTTACAAAAAAATTCCTTTAAAAATCAATGCGGCAAAAACCAATCTTAAAGTGACTTATAAGGAGTTTTTGAGGCAAAACAAAACCCGGCCAGCACCATGCCAGCGTGGTAAAGAGTGGGAGAGAAATTTGGCCTCTTGGCGAAAAAAGCGCCGGACGCCGTCAGCCGAAGGCCACCACGCGATTGCGCCCTTCTGCCTTGGCCCGATACAAGGCCTGGTCAGCGCAACGAGTCAGATCATCCGGAGTCTTGCCGTGTTCGGGATAGGCCGCAACTCCGAGAGAAACCGTGAATTGCAGCACGAACCCGCCGTGCCTCACATCGAGGGCAGCCACCTCGGCCCGCCAGGCCTCGGCCCGTTCAAGCGCAGTCGCAAAGGGCATATTGGGCAGCAGAATCAGAAACTCCTCGCCACCATAGCGGCAGGCCACATCTTCGGCCCGAATGTCGCCCAGCAGGGTGGCCGCCAGCAGGCGCAAAACTTCATCCCCCACCTGATGGCCATAGGTATCGTTCACACCCTTGAAGTGGTCGATATCCATCATCACCAGCGAAAGCGGACTGCCTTCGCGACGAGCCCGGGCCACTTCACGCTCAAGCGTCTCGTCAAGATATCTGCGGTTGTAGAGACCGGTCAGTCCATCGCGTACCGCCAGTTCCTGCAGCGCCACCTGCAGTCGTTCGATCTCCCGCAACTGGGCTTGCAACTGTCGGTTGCTGTCGCGCAAGGTCTCCTCGGCCGCCTTGCGCTCGCTGACATCGCGCGTAATCCCAAGAATGGTCCGTGGCACTCCGGCGGCATCGCGCAGGTAGGTCGACACGACCTCAGTATGCACAATAGAGCCATCCCGGCATTTCTGATCGAGTTCTGTCGTCACGATGCTGGCCGATTTATCGCCCGCGGCAATTCGGCGCAAGCGCTGATCGATCTCCCGGCCAATGCGCTGGGCTGATTCCTCAGTCAATCCGGCATCGATCGCCCCCGCCATTACCTCCTCGGGGCTATACCCACGTAAGGTTTTGACCGAAGGGCTGACATAAGTGAAACGCCGCGTCGGAATATCGATGGTCCAGATCACGTCATGACTGTTATCCGCCAGCATGCGATAACGCGCCTCGCTTTCGCTCAGTCTGTTGGCCACGGACGCCTCTTCTCTCTCCAGACGCAGGCTCCGCAGCAACACCAGCAGCAGGCACAAGGCAAGCAGCAAAAACGACACCAGAGTACTGATCAACAGCTTGCGCCAGCTCGACAAATAGTCATCTGACGCGATCCCGGCAGCCACATAGAAGGGGTAGTCGCCTATCCTCTGATAGGCGTAAAAGCGCTCCACACCGTCCAGCGCAGCCCGGTAGCGAATCGTTCCACTCCGCTCCCCCATCTCGATACGCAGATGCATGGGATTGTTGTGTAGTTTCTGATTGATCGAGTCGGCCTTGGCCGGGTGACGGATGACGAGACGCCCATCGTCGCTGCGCCGCAGGGTGAGCACCCCGCTGGGACCGAGATCGACAGCCTCGAATAGCTGGGCAAAATGCGCCAGATCGATAGCCGCCGTGACAATACCGGCAAATTCGCCATTGGCAGCCTTGAGCGGGACTGCCATAACCAACACCTGACCAGCGGCCAGGCGCCCCGACAAAACCTCCGAAAAAATCAGACGACGACTCGAATCGTTGGCCAGTTCGCGAAAGTAACTGCGATCGGCAACATTGCTCTGAACCTCCTCTCGCTCGGAGGCAAACACCACGTTGCCAGCACGATCCACCACGCGAAACCCAAAGACCTCGGGAAAATGCGCCCGATAGAGCGACAAATCCCCCACTACGTCATTGCGTAGCGACTTGCTGGCGGAAGCCTGCAGCGCAGCCAGCGGAAACGTCGCTGCAATGTGCTCGAGGTCCGACTGAATTCGGCGAAAAGTCACGCCAAGACGAGCCTCTGCCGTGCCGACAATATTACGAGCCTCCGTTTCCGCCTTACGTTCGGTCTCCAGATAAGCCGCCCGCAGCACAAACGTCAGCAGCCCGGCTGCGCCAAGCAGGGCAACAAAAAAGAAGAGGATCAAGCGCCCACGTGCGCCCATCCAGGACGACCTGGCCGCCCGCAGCGATGCGTTCGACATGGAGAAATCTTGCTCCGGCAGCATCGGAATAACAAGGGGCAGCCTGAGCTGCCCCCGCATTTCCAAAAATAGCGCTTACTTACCTTGACTCAGACGCTGTTCAATACGCGCCAGTGGCACCGCCCCCGGCACACGCTCGCCATCGCTGAAAAACAGCGTCGGTGTACCGGTGATATTGAGCTTACGCCCGTATTCCTGATTGCGGCCAATAGCCGAGGTATCACAATCTTCCTTGGCTGGCGGTGCCTTGCCGTCAACCATCCAGTCGTTCCAGGCCTTTGCCCGGTCAGCAGCACACCAGATCTGCTTCGATTTACGCACTGAATCTTCCGACAGGATGGGGTAGAGGAAGGTATAGACGGTCACGTTCTCCAGCTTTTGCAAATCCTTGGCCAGGCGCTTGCAATAGCCGCAATTCGGATCCTCAAAGGTTGCCAGAATCCGCTTGCCATCACCTCGCACCTGCTTGATCGCACGATCTAGCGGCAATTCGCTGAATTTGATCGCAGTCAGCTTGCGCATGCGTTCCTCGGTGACGTTTTTCATGCTCTTGCCGTCAATCAATTGG
>JAYRUZ010000007.1:0-25488 GCA_041918795.1 Azonexus sp.
GCGCTGGAGCTCTTCGCCGAGGAATTGCGCCTGGCCCAGCATGCCCTGGGTGAAATCACCGGCGAATTCACCGCCGACGACCTGCTCGGCGTCATTTTCAGCCGTTTCTGCATCGGCAAATAAGCCCTGTTTTACCCACTAATAGTCAAAATCCGCCTGTACACAAGGCTGTGCACAAGCTGTCCGTGGAATGTGGATCATTGCTGAATTCCTGACCTGTGGATAATTCGTCAAGAATTCATCCACAGGCAACTCCGAGGCTTTCCAAGAGCCTGATTTATGTTTCAAATCCATGAATTCATTGTTTAAATTTTTTTTATCCACAGACTTGTTGCTGAGTTTGTTAACGTATTAGCTGTATATACAGCTGTTTACTTAAAGACTGAACAGCTCCCGCTTTGTGCAAGCAAAGGAAAAATCCTGGAAATCCTGAACGAAACCCTGTGGCTGATGTTTCTGGCTTCCTTCATTGCCGGAGGCGTGGACGCAGTCGTCGGTGGTGGTGGATTGATCCAGATTCCGGCGCTGTTCGCCCTGCATCCGGAACAATCGGCGGCCACCTTGTTCGGCACCAACAAGTTCGCCAGCATCTTCGGTACGGCGAATGCCACCTGGCGCTATGCGCGTCGCGTGGTCATGCCGTGGCGCAGCATCCTGCCGGCTACCCTGGGTGCCCTGCTCTTCTCCTATCTCGGTGCAGCAGCAGTGGCCTGGTTGCCGAAGGAATCGATCCGGCCGTTGATCCTGTTCCTGCTGGTCTTTGCTGCGGTGTACACGCTGAAAAAGAAGAATTTCGGCCAGGAACACCAGCCACTGCTGGCCGGTCATCACGAACTGTTCTGGGCGTTCGTGCTTGGTGCGGTCATTGGTTTTTACGATGGCTTTTTCGGTCCGGGAACGGGCAGTTTCCTGATCTTCCTGTTCGTCCGCTTTTTCGGTTTCGATTTTTTGCACGCCTCGGCGTCAGCCAAGGTGGTCAATGTGGTGACCAATTTTGCCGCGCTGGCCTATTTCATTCCTAACGGTCACCTCCTGCCCTGGCTCGCCGTCGGCATGGCGCTGGCCAATCTCGGGGGTTCGCAGGCGGGAACCTGGCTGGCTTTGAAATATGGCAACGGGGCGATCCGCAAGGTCTTCCTGCTCGTCGTCGGCGTGCTGATCCTGCGTTTTGCCTGGGATACGGCCAAAATGCTCTGATCATTGGAACTGAAGCCTTCGGGCGTTTTCAAATAAAATCGCCCCACTTCGTTCGAGGAAGCACTCATGCGCATCACGCTCGTCCATCCAGCGGGTTTCAATTTCGTGCCAGGCCAGCCGGATTTTTCCGTGCTGGCCAACCGCATGCCGCCCATCGGCATCATGCAACTCGCCTCCTGGCTGGAAAAATTCGGACACAGCGTGCAGTTACACGACTGCCTGGGTCCTTACGCTCCGCCGACGACGGCTGAGAATGCCGAGATCGTGCTGGCGACCGATCCGGAAATGGTTGGTTTTTCAGCGACCACCTCCGGCTTCATGGATGCCTTCGAGATTGCCGCCTATATTCGCGAGCGGCGGCCAGACATCAAAATCTTGTTCGGCAACGTGCATGTCTCATCGCTTGGCGCACCGATTCTCGAAAAATTTCCGGAAATCGACTATCTGGTCATGGGCGAAGGTGAAGGTGCCATGCTCGAACTGGCCGACGGCAAGCCGCTGGCCGAAATCGGCAACCTGATCTGGCGCAACGAATCCGGCCGCATCATCGTCAATCCGCGGCGCGATCGCATTCTCGATCTCGACGAACTACCCTTCCCCGCCTACGAAAAGCTCGCCGGCTTCCCGCATGCTTACCATCTGCCGCTGTTCGCCTACGAAATGCGGCATGGGGCGACGATGATCACCTCGCGCGGTTGTCCTTATACCTGCTCCTTCTGCGACCGTACCGTGTTCGAACGTCTGTACAAGACCAATTCGCCGCAATACATCTACGATCACATGAAGTATTTGCGCGACAAGTTCGGCGTCTGGCACATCAACATGTACGACGACTTGTTCACCGCCAAGAAGCAGCGTGTGCTCGATCTGTGCGAACTGTTGATCGAAAAGCCGCTGGGCATGCAGTTCAACTGCGCCATCCGCGCCGGGCACACCTCGGACGAAATGCTGCACAAGCTGAAGAAGGCCGGGGCGTTGATGGTCTCGCTTGGCATCGAATCGGCCGATCCCGAAATGATGGATCGCCACAAGGCCGGCGTGACGCTGGAAGCTGTGCGTGAAACGGTTAAATCGATCCACGCCGCCGGCCTGCGCGCCAAGGGCCTGTTCATTTTCGGCATGCCGGGCGAAACGCCCGACACCGTGCGCACGACCAGCGATTTCATCCTGTCGCTCGGCCTCGATGAAATGAACATGACCAAGTTCAGCCCGCTGCACGGCGCACCGATCTGGGACGAATGCGTCAATGACCCGGACGGTGATTTCGTCGAGGACTGGCGGCTGATGAACTGCCTGAATTTTGTCTACAAGCCGGAAGGTTTCGAGACGCGCGAGGAGATGGACGCGCTGTACAACTGGCACGTCAAGCGCTTCTACGACAGCAAGGGTTATCGCCGCCGTTTCGCCAAGCGTCTGTGGCAGCACCGCTGGAGCCTGTGGCACGTTTTGAAGCATCTGCCGGAAACCATCGCTGCCGCACGCTACTTCAGCGCCAACAAGGAGCAGCTGGAAAAGGCCAAGCGCGAATTCAAGCTGCATCCGCGCCAGCCGCTCGGCCTCAAGCCGCAATTGTCCACCGATCTGCAGATCGACAACATCGTCTCCATGTCGCCGGTCAAACTAACCCGGCGCGATGCAGCTAAGATGATCATTCCGGTGGTCTATGAAGGAACGGCCTGTTGCACCCCGCCGGCCGCACAGGCGGCGGTATAATCCCGCGCTTCGAGTTGGGTTTTCTGGGGGAACCGGCATGAAGCAGGAATCGGTTTTTCGGCATTTGGCACTGTGCACCGCAGCAGTGGCCGTTGTCGTCTCGCTTTCCGCCTGCAAGAGTTCCGACAGCAAGCCCGAGGACGGTGCGCCGGCGGCCGAGAGTCGCAAGGAAAGCGTCGTTCGATCCGGCTACGCCTGCTGCAACCTGCACTACAACGGCGACTGGATCAGCGATTCGAACCTGGCCCAGCTGCCCTTCGTCCCGGTCGGCACGCCGATCAAGGTCAAGAAGATCGACGGCTACCGCGCCTATGTCGAGGTCGATGGCAAGGCGATGCGCCTGGGGCACGACTACGGGCGGGCCGAGGAAACGACCGAGCAATGGGTGAACAAGCTCGTCGTGCTCGACGACCCCAAGGCCAGGATCGCCAAGTTTGCGCCGGCCGTGCGTAATGCCATCGCCAAGGGGCAGTTGACCAAGGGCATGAGCAAGGAACAGGTCATCATGTCGGTCGGCCATCCGCAGACCAACGAAAACCCGCGTCTGGACGGTCCGTACTGGCGCTACTGGTGGTCGAGTTTCGGCCCCTATTACGTTTATTGGTCCAAGGGCGGAACGGTCAGCAAGATCGATGGCCATTCCGAAACCGTGGGCACCATGACTTACACCGGAAAATAAGAATTTTCGCCGCCACAGGGAAGCGATAGGGGTAGAACCGATGGAACAGCAAGCACAGGGACAGGGTGGGGTCGAACGCCGCGAATGCGACGTTCTGGTCATTGGCGGCGGCCCGGCCGGAACGACGGTGGCGCCGCTGCTGGCGGAAAAGGGTTACAAGGTGGTGATCCTGGAAAAGGCGCATCACCCGCGTTTCCATATCGGCGAATCGTTGCTGCCGGCCAACCTGCCGCTCTTCGAGCGCATGGGCATCGCCGAGCAGGTCAGGGCCATCGGCATGGTCAAGCCGGGCGCCGAGTTCGTCTCGCCGCACCATGAGCACACCCAGGTGTTCAACTTTGCCGAAGCCTGGGACAAGTCGATGCCGACCGCCTACCAGGTCAAGCGCGCCGAGTTCGACGAAATCCTGATCCGCAATGCCGAGCAAAAAGGCGTCGAGGTGCATGAAGGCTGCAGGGCCAAGACGGTCGATTTCCTGCCCGACAACTCGGTGGCCGTGCGCGCCATGCACGACGACGGCCGCGAGAGCGAGTGGCATGCCCGCTTCCTGGTCGATGCCTCGGGCCGCGATACCTTCCTGTCCAACAAGTTCCAGATCAAGCACCGCAATCCCAAGCACAACAGCTCGGCGATCTACGGTCACTTTGCCAACGCCAAGCGTCACGACGGCATGGCCGAGGGCAACATCACCATCTTCTGGTTCGAGCACGGCTGGTTCTGGTTCATTCCGATGACGAACGACACCACCAGCATCGGCATGGTGACCTGGCCGTATTACATGAAGACCAAGGGCGAGCGCAGCCTGCAGGAATTCCTGATGGACGGCATTGCCATGTGCCCGGCGCTGGCCATGCGCCTGAAGGATGCCCAATTGGTCACCGAAGTCGAGGCGACCGGCAACTTCTCCTACGTCTCCGAGCGTTGCCATGGCGCCAACTACGTGATGCTGGGCGACGCCTATGCCTTCATCGACCCGGTCTTCTCGTCCGGCGTGCTGCTGGCCATGAACAGTGGCGTCATTGCCGCCGAGGCGATCGATACCTGCCTGAAGAATCCGGCCAAGGCGCCGGCCGCGCTGAAGCGTTTCGACCAGTTGATGAAGCACGGACCGAAGGAATTCTCGTGGTTCATCTACCGCGTGACCAACCCGATCATGCGCGACTTCTTCATGTACCCGAAGAACATCTTCCGCGTGAAGGAAGCCCTGCTTTCCGTGCTGGCCGGCGATATCTTCGGCAAGACCCCGATCTGGCGTTCGATCTGGATCTTCAAGGGACTTTACTACTTCGCCAACCTGATCCAGCCCAAGCGTGCCTTCATGGGCTGGAAGCGGCGCAAGTTCAACATCCGCAAGGTCGACGAAGCCGTCGTCTACAACGCATAGTGACGCTGCAATACGTTTCCTCGCCGGCCGCGGTTTCACGTGAAACCGGCGGCGAACTCGGGGGTGCCCGTCTTGGCCTGGCGCAAGCTGTCGTCGTGCCGGGCTGGCCGGTGCAGGGCATTTTTGCCCCTTTGCTCGGGTGCACCGCAGCAGTGCTGCACGAAACCTGGTTGTGCGCCGGGCCGGTCGTGGCCGGCGTCAGCGAGGAAGTGAACTGGCGGCGGGCCGGAGACGTCTTGTTCGGCGTCATCGAAGTGGAGGAAGCCCGCTTTGCCGGCGTGCCCGGCAAGACGGCCCTGCAGGCGGCGAGCGAGGAGGCCTACGACCGCATATTCCGCCTGCTCGATGCGCAGGGCTTGCCGCAATTGTGGCGCGTCTGGAACTACCTGGCCGCGATCAACGAGGAAAGCGACGGCCTGGAGCGCTATCGCCAGTTCAATATCGGCCGGCAGGATGCGTTCCTCGCCTACCATCGCGGCACCACCGGCAACGTGCCGGCGGCCTGCGCGCTCGGTGTGAGCGGTGGCCCGGTGTCGATCGCCTTCATGGCCGGCAAGACGCCCGCCGTGCCGGTCGAGAATCCGCGCCAGGTCAGCGCCTACAACTACCCGAGCGAATACGGTCCGCGCAGCCCGACCTTCTCGCGTGCCGCCCTGGTCTATCCGCCGGGCCAGGAAATCCTGTTCATCTCCGGCACGGCCAGCATCGTCGGTCACCAGACCGTACATCCCGGCGATGTTGCCGCGCAGACGGGGGAAGCCATGGCCAACATCTCGGCCGTGCTCGGCGAAGCCAATCGCCTGGCGCACGGGCCGGCCTACGCCTTGGCCGAGTTGTCCTACCGCATCTATATCCGCCAGGCCGAAGATTTCGCTGCGGTCAGGGCGGCACTGGCGCCGCTGATCGGTGCGGCGGAGGCCGTTTACGTCCAGGCCGACATTTGCCGTGCCGACCTGCTGGTGGAAATCGAGGCCATGGCCTCGCAGTCGCTGGGGAGTTGCTGATGTCCGGGAAAATCCATTTCATGCGTCGTGTCGCGGCCAGTCTGCTGGTCGGTATGGGGATGGCTGGCGTCATACAGGCGGCCGAGGAAAAGCCGCTGTGGGAAATCGGCGCCGGTGTCGCGGCGCTGAGTTTTCCGGCTTATCGCGGTTCGGACCAGACGAACAATTTCGTCATGCCTGTGCCCTACTTCACCTATCACGGCGATTTCCTGAAGGCCGACCGGCATGGCGTGCGCGGCCAGATTTTCGACACCGACCGGCTCGACCTGACCGTTTCCGCCGCGCTGTCGCCGCCGGCGTCGAGCAAGGACATCAATGCCCGCAGCGGCATGCCCGATCTCGACCCGACCTTCGAGATCGGCCCGCAGCTCGACCTCACGCTGTGGCGTTCCGATAGCCGCGCCCGCTTCGTCAAGCTGCTGATGCCGCTGCGCGCCGCTTTCACCGTCGATAGCTCGCCCAAGGATATCGGCTGGGTCTTCCACCCCAAGCTCAACATGGACGTCACCGATATTCCCGGCCTGAACGGCTGGAATCTCGGCCTGCTTGCCGGCCCGCTGTTCGGCGACAAGCGCCAGCACGCCTATTTCTACTCGGTGGCGCCGCAGTATGCGACGGCGGCTCGTCCGGCCTACGAGGCCAAGGCCGGTTACGCCGGCATGCAGTACCTGGCCTCCGTCTCCAAGCGCTTTCCCTCCTACTGGGTCGGCGCCTTCCTGCGTTACGACAACCTGAGCGGCTCCACCTTCGAAGACAGCCCGCTGGTCCGCGACAAGAACTATGTGGCTGGTGGCATCGCCATCTCCTGGATACTCGGCCAATCGTCGACCCGCGTGAAGGTCGATGACTGAGTCCCGCCGGGCGGGCCACCCGCTCTGGGTCGTGTACGAGCAGATCGCCATGGTGCTCGGGTTGTCTGCCCTGGCGATCATTTGCCTGTGCTGGCTGCCCTTCGCCATGCTCCTGAATCCGCTGCTACCGCGCCGCATCGGCCAGCCGCTGGGCCGGCGCGCGATCATGGGCGGCTTTCGCTTCTACCTGCGCTTTCTCGAGATCTTCTGCGCCTGCCGCTTCGATCTGGCCGAACTCGACCAGCTGCGCGACCAGGGGCCGCTGGTACTGGCCGCCAACCATCCGTCCCTGCTCGACGCGGTGATGATCCTGTCGCGTTTTCCCAACGCCGTCTGTGTCATGAAGGCCGCACTGCTGGACAACATCCTGTTCGGCGCTGCCGCCCGCCTGGCCCGCTATATCCGCAACAACGCCCCGCTGGAGATGATCCTGTCGGCCCGCGAGGAATTGCAAGGTGGCGCCCAGTTGGTGATCTTTCCAGAAGGCACACGGACCAGCGATTTCCCGCTCGATCCGTGCCTGAACAGCGTCGGCCTGATTGCCGGCCGGGCCGCTGCGCCGGTGCAGACGCTGCTGATCGAATTTTCCACGCCCTATCTCGGCAAGGCCTGGCCGTTGTTCCGTCGCCCCTGCCTGCCGCTGTCCAGCCGCATCCGCCTCGGTCGTCGCTTTCCGCCGCCGACCAATATCGAGGCGTTTACCCGCGAGCTGGAAGACTATTTCCGTACGGAATTTGCCCAAAATCCGGTGTGCACCGCAGCAGTCGCCGCCTGAGCACAGAAATCCATGATTCCCGCTTCGACCACGCATCTCGTCCTGATTCCCAGCTACAACCCCGGCCCCAAGGTGCTGGAAACGGTGCGCGCGGCGCGCGCCCAGTGGAACCCAGTGTGGGTGGTGGTCGATGGCAGCACCGATGGCACGGCTGAGCAGTTGCAGGCACTGGCAGAGCAGGATGAAGGCCTGAAGGTCATCGTCCTGGCGCAAAACCGGGGCAAGGGCGCGGCGGTGCTCGAAGGCATCACGCAGGCGGCGGCGCTCGGTTTCAGCCATGCGCTGACCATGGATTCCGACGGCCAGCACCCGGCCGACCTGATCCCGACCTTCATGGCCGCTTCGCAGGCCGAGCCGCAGAAAATGGTCCTCGGCAAGCCGGTATTCGGCCCGGAAGCGCCGGCCCTGCGCGTCAATGGCCGCAAAGTGTCGAACGGCTGGGCCAATCTGGAAACGCTGTGGATGGGCATCGGCGATTCGCTTTACGGCTTTCGCGTCTATCCCATCGCGCCGCTGATGAAGATCATGCGCGGCAACCGCTTCATGCGCCGTTTCGATTTCGACCCCGAGGCCGTCGTCCGCCTGTGCTGGGCCGGCGTCTATCCGCGCAATATCGATGCGCCGGTACGCTACCTGTCGGCCGAGGAAGGCGGCGTTTCGCATTTCAAATACCTGCGCGACAACACCTTGCTGACCTGGATGCACACCCGTTTGTTCATCGGCTTCGTGCTGCGCCTGCCCCTGTTGCTTGTTCGTTATGTGATGCGCTAGACCATGAATACGACCGAAATCTTCCTGATTGCGATGACCATCATCTTCACCGTGCCCTGGTTGATCTGGCGGCTCGGCAAGACCGATTATTTTGCGCCCCTGGTCGTCGTCCAGATCATTACCGGCATCCTGCTCGGGCCGGGTGTGCTGGGCAAGGCCTTTCCTGACTACTACGGCTTCGTGTTCACGCCGGCCGTCATCCAGTCGCTGAACGGCATCGCCTGGTGGGCGGTCATGCTCTTCGTCATGATCGCCGGCGTCGAGCTCGATCTGAAAAAAGCCTGGGCGCATCGGCGCGAGAGCTCGATCACCGCCGGGCTGGCGCTCGGCACACCGCTCGCCTTCGGTTGCGCGGCAGCGTTGCTGATGCTGGGGTTCGCGGGCTGGATGGGGCCGAAGGCGCAAACCTGGCAATTTGTCCTCGGTGTTGGCATGGCTTGCGCCGTCACCGCCCTGCCCATCCTGATCCTGTTGATGGAAAAGCTGGAAATCCTGCGCCAGCCCATCGGCCAGCGCATCCTGCGCTATGCCAGCCTGGACGACATCGCCATCTGGGGTGTGTTGGCGCTGATCTTGATGGATTGGGAACGTATCGGGCGCCAGGCCGCCTTCCTGATCGCCTTTGCTGTCGCCGCCTGGCTCTTCCACGGCCTGATGCGCCGTATTGCCGAGCGCGACCGCTGGTATGTCGCGCTGATCTGGCTGGCCGTTGTCGCCTTTGGCGCCGACTGGGCCGGCCTGCACTTCATGGTCGGCGCCTTCCTGGCTGGTGCCAGCATGGAAGCCGAATGGTTCGATCAGGAAAAAATGGACCAGCTGCGCCACCATG
Source organism: Azonexus sp. (assembly GCA_041918795.1). GTDB lineage: Bacteria > Pseudomonadota > Gammaproteobacteria > Burkholderiales > Rhodocyclaceae > Azonexus. The sequence goes on from JAYRUZ010000007.1 coordinate 9,204, forward strand.
TTCTGCTGGTCATCATGCCGGTCTTCTTCCTGAGCACCGGTTTGCGCACCAACTGGGCGCTCGGCGGCGCGGCCGTGTTCATCGCCGCCGCCCTGCTGCTGGCTGCTTCGATTGCCGGCAAGCTGATCGGCGTGCGCGTCGCCGGCCGCATCCTCAAATGGGCCCCGGGCGAAGCCAGCATCATCGGCTGGCTGCTGCAGACCAAGGCGCTGATCATGATCATCTTCGCCAATATCCTGCTCGACAAGCGGATCATCACCAGCGAAACCTTCACCGCCCTGCTCCTGATGGCGGTGGCCAGCACCATGCTGACCGTGCCATTGGTCGCACCGAAGCTGGCACGCCTGAAGGAACTGGTGCTGCGTTCGGCCTGAGCGCAGCCAAGGAACCCGCCATGAACTACGTCGCCGAGTATTCTCCCGACGCGCCGGAGCGCAGCGAACTGGATGCCTTGCCCGGCATCGCCGTGGTCGAATTTGGCGTCGATTGGTGCCCACATTGCCAAGGTGCGCAGGCGGCGATTGCGACCGCGCTCGGCGAGTTTCCGCCGGTCCGCCATGTCAAGGTGGAAGACGGCCCCGGTCGGCGCCTGGGACGCAGCTATCGGGTCAAACTGTGGCCGACGCTGATTGTCCTGCGCAACGGCCTGGAAATCGCTCGCATCGTGCGTCCGTCGGCAGCGGATGAGATCAGGCCCGCCCTGCTCATCGCTGCCGGACAGGCCTGATTAGCGTCGCGCTTGCCAGGCGGTGAGCGCCGAGCGTTCGATGAAGGTTTCCAGGCGGTTGATGTTGCCGGGCAATTGACGTCCTTCCCATTGCTCCGTCGCCCAGCGCTTGACGTTGGCGGCCAGTTCGCCATGTTCGATGGCCTGGGCCAAGGCGACTTCGCGATCATGGATCTCGTCCGCTGAGCCGGACATCTCGCTGGCTGCCGCATGCAGGCTGATGCTGGTGGGGCTGACTTGCATTTCACTGTCCTCCTGCGCATGGGTGAAATGCCAATCTAGCGGAAAAGCAGGCGACAAAAAAGGCCGGAACCCTTAGCAGGTTGCGGCCTCGATTGCTTTTTGTTGCTTTGGTGCTCTGGGCGAGACTCGAACTCGCACACCTTACGGCACTACCCCCTCAAGATAGCGTGTCTACCAATTTCACCACCAGAGCCTGGTGCGTCCTGACGGGGTCGAACCGCCGACATTCGCCTTGTAAGGGCGACGCTCTACCAACTGAGCTAAGGACGCGAAAGGGCGCGGATTATAAACGGATTTTCGGAAAATTTCGAGTTTTGGTGAAACAATCGTCCTTGGTCCGTGTTCAAGGGAACTGTGGCGAGCATCGAGTGACCAAGGCAAAAGGGTGGCGGCGAGCAAGAGTTACGCGATTGCATGCTAAATTGATCCGCTGACGGCATCATGCCATTTGTCTTCTGACATGACGGGGGGGAGCGTGTTGAGCAAGGCAGTCCCGAATATCGTAGCCAAGCGGGTACTGTGGGTTTTCCCGGTGATACTTTGGGGCATGGCGATGGGGGCTTCGCTGATTTCCCATTTGCGTGACATCGAGGCCCAGTCCCTGCACGTGGCGACCGAGGGGGCCCGCAACATGTTCCGCATGGTCGTGCTGACGCGGGCCTGGAATGCCGAGCATGGCGGCATTTACCTGGCGGTCAGCGACAAGATCAAGCCCAATCCCTATCTGGAACACCCGCGACGCGACCTGGTGACGACCGACGGAACGCGCCTGACCATGGTCAATCCGGCCTACATGACCCGGCTGATCAGCGAGCTGGCGGCCCGCCAGCAGGGAGCGACGTTTCGCATCACCAGCTTGAAGCCCATCCGCCCGGGGAACGAACCCGATACGTGGGAACGCAGAGCCTTGACCGATTTCGAGGCCGGTTTGCCGGAAGCCATCGAGGTGGTGCAGCCGGCGGCGGGGAACGGCAAGCAATTGCGCTACATGGCGCCCCTGCATGTGACACCGTCCTGTCTGAGCTGCCATGCCAGGCAGGGCTACCGGAATGGGGACATCCGCGGCGGCATCAGTGTCAGCGTTCCGTTTGCTGCGGTTGAGAGCGCACTGGGCGAGGCCAAGCGGCAGTCGATGTTCAACCACCTGGCCATTTTCCTGCTGGGCAGTCTGGCCGGTCTGGCCATGCTTGAACTGCTGCGCCGACGCTGGGTGAAGCTGGGTGAAACCATCGGTCAGCTGGAAGCGGCGCAGGCCGGACTGGCCACGTCCAATCAGCAATTGCGCGCCGCCAAGGAGATGGCGGAGGCCGGCAGCCAGGCAAAAAACCGCTTTCTGGCCAACATGAGCCATGAATTGCGCACGCCGCTCAATGCGATTACCGGCTTTACCCATTTGCTCAAGCGCAAGGTAAGTGATCCCAAGCAACAGGAAAACCTGGAGCAGATCCTGCACGCCTCGGACCATTTGCTGGAGATGATCGACCAGCTGCTCTCGCTGTCCAAGAGCGATTTTGGTCAGCAGCCGGTGGCGCTGGAGGATTTCCAGATCGGCCGCCTGGCCGAGGAGCTGTTTTCGGAGCTGCTCGGCAAGCTGGCTGGCCGGCCGTTGGCTGCGGCGCTGGAAATCGAACCGTCCGTCATGGCCCGCTGGCTACGGGGAGACCGGCGCCATATCGGGGAAATTGTCCGGCACTTCCTGGCCAATGCTGCCAAGTTCAGCGAAGCCGGCGAAATTACGCTCGCCGTTGGCCTGACCCCAGTTGCCGATGGCCAGAGCCGTCTGCGTCTCGCTGTGTGCGACCAGGGGATCGGCATTGCGGCCGAGCACTTGCCGGAGCTTTTCTCGCTGTTTCATCAGATCGATGGCTCGGCAACGCGCAGCCATGGTGGCAGTGGCATAGGCCTGATCCTGTGCAAACGCCTGGCCGACATGATGGGTGGCGAAGTGGGTTGCGAAAGCACCCTGGGCCAGGGCAGCTGCTTCTGGCTGGAGGTCACGCTGCCGGCGGGTAGCCCGGCGAGCGATGGCGAGCTGGCTGGATCGGCCAGCCCGGGTTCAGATCATGCCGCCGTTGATTGAAATGACCTGCCCGGAGATATAGGCCGCCTGCGTCGATGTCAGGAAACCGACCAGATCGGCCACCTCCTGCGGCTTGCCGGCCCGCTGCATGGGGACGATCTTCTTGATGGTATCGGCGTCGAACGCGCCTTCGATCATGTCGGTGGCGATGATGCCGGGCGCCACGCAGTTGACCGTGATGCCACGGCTGGCCAGCTCCAGCGCCAGCGACTTGCTGGCCGCGTGCAGCGCACCCTTGGCCGCCGAGTAATTGACCTGGCCGCGATTGCCGGTAATGCCGGCGACCGACGAGATGGTGACGATGCGGCCCCAGCGGGTGCGCAGCATCGGCATCGTCAGCGGTTGCGTGACGTTGAAAAAGCCGTTCAATGACACGTCGAGCACCGAATCCCACTGCTCGCCGCTCATGCCGGGGAAGACGGCGTCGGCGTGGATGCCGGCGTTGTTGACCAGGATCTGGATGGGGCCGGCTTCGAGCAGTTGTTCCAGCGCAGCGGCCGTCGCGCTGCGATCAGTCACGTCGAAGGCGACCGCTTCGGCGCTGCCGCCGGCGGCGACGATGGCCTCGACCACAGCGCCGGCCTTGTCCAGGCTGCGATTGGCATGGACGATGACATGATGGCCGTCGGCAGCCAGGCGCTGGCAGATCGCCGCGCCGATGCCGCCGCTGCCGCCGGTGACGAGGGCGCGTTTCATGCGTTTTCCTTTTTCACGATTTTTCGCCGTGCACCGCAGCAGCGTCGAGGACGACGGCGGCGCGGCCTTCCAGCAGGCAGCGGCCGGCGTGGTGCAGCGAGAATTGGTAGAGGATGTGGTTGCCGTCGCCGGACAGACGCTCGGCGATGACGTCGAGTTCGCCGGGCAGATCGTCCAGCCGGGCGACGTGCAGGCTGACGCTGCGCACGCTGGTCAGGTAACCCTGGCGCGGCCGGTCGTCGGCCTTGGCCAGCAGCGCGCCGTGGATGGCCATGGCCTGCGCGGCGTATTCGATGCCGTTGGCGGAACCCAGTCGACCTGCGGCAGCGAGCGGATTGGCCGGGTCGGTATGGCTGATGGCAGCGCAAGCGATATGGTTTTCCGACCAGTCGATCACCCGCTCGAGCAGGCACATCGTGCCCTGGTGCGGAATGCGTTGGCTGATCCAGTCGTGGTTCAGCATGGCTGGAGGTCGATTTCCAGCTGCATCGGCGGCAGGTAATCGAGTACGACCCGGCCGCCCTCCCCGTTGGCCAGGCGGCGCAGCATGGGTAGCGCGCGCAGGGCGGGAATGGCGTTGCGTTGGGCTTCCAGTGCGGCGTCGGCCAGGGTTTCGGCCGGGGCGGTCGAAGGCTGGACGGTGAGCCTGGCCAGTGAGCGCTCGCTCTTTTCCGCGGTCAGCAGCAGTCCAACCCCAGCTACATCGGGCACCGGGCGGGTGGCGAACAGCGGTTCGGGGTATTCGCTGTCATAGGCGATCAGCAGCGTCGTCTGGCCAGCGAGGACAACCTGGGCCAGCGCATCGAGCAGGCCGGCGCCAAAACTGGCGTCGTAGGCGCAGATGACCTGGCAGGGCGCCATCGACTTGGTGGCGATGCCCCAGTAGCCGGCGGCGGCGTTGTGCACGGAGTTGTGAAAGCGCGTCGGTGAGATCTGGCGGTCATCGGTGGCCAGTTGCTCACAGATGGCATGGCAGTTGTGGCCGTCGGCGCCGGAGGCGGTAAACACCGTGGCCAGCGTTGCGACGTCGGCCGCGGCATGAGCGGCGGCTTCGAGGCCGACGGCCAGGGCCAGCTTGACGACGCGGCTGGCGCGCCGGCGCTCGGCCGGTGGCAGGATGGCCGGGGCCGGCAGGACGGAGGGCGCGTTATGCCAAGCCTGTTCGCCGCGCAGGACGGCGCGGGCGCTCGGCCAGTCGGGCAGGCCGGGGGCGAGGAAACCGATGCCTTCGATCCAGGCGCTGAGCGGAGTCTGGGTCATGCGGCCACCCCGAAGATCAGGCTGCAATTGCTGCCGCCGAAGCCAAAGGAATTGGACAGGGCGTGGCGCACCGGCGCCGGGCGGCCCTGCCGCAGGTAGTCGATCGGGATGGCCGGATCGAGCGTCGCGGTGCCCGGGCTGCCCGGCAGGTAGCCGTCGGTCAGTGCCAGGGCGCAGATCACCGCTTCGACGGCGCCGGCTGCCCCCAGCGTGTGGCCGGTGGCGCCCTTGGTCGAGCTGCATGGTATGCGGCTGTCGAACAGCGCGGCGACCGCCTTGCCCTCGGCGGCATCGTTGGCCGGCGTCGAGGTGCCGTGCAGGTTGATGTAATCGATGGCGTCGGCGGAGAGGCCGGCCGAGACGAGTGCCGCTGCCATGGCCAGCTTGGCACCGAGGCCTTCCGGGTGCGGTGAGGACATATGGTAGGCGTCGCTCGATTCGCCGCAGCCGAGCAGCAGCACGCTGCCGGTGGGGGCGCGGTCGGCGCGTTCGAGCAAGGCGAAGGCGGCGCCCTCGCCGATCGAGATGCCGTTGCGCTCGGCGTCATAGGGGCGGCAGGGGCGCGACGAGGTCAGCTCGAGTGAGGCGAAGCCGTAGAGCGTGGTCAGGCACAGGCTGTCGACGCCGCCGACGATGGCGGCATCGATGGTGCCCAGCGCCAGCTGGCGAGCCGCCGCGGCGAAGACCTTGGCGCTCGACGAGCAGGCGGTCGAGATGGCCATGGCCATGCCTTCGAGCGCGAAATAGTCGCGGGTGAATTCGGCCAGCGAGAAGGAGTTGTGCGTCGTCCGGTAGATGAAATCAGCCGGCAGCGCGCCGGAGGCCGGGTCGCGCCGGCGGTAGGCCAGTTCGGTCTGCAGGATGCCAGCCGTGCTGGTGCCGAGGAAGACGCCGACACGAGTCTTGCCGTAGCGCCCGATGGCGCTGCGCACCTGCTCGGCGAAACCGTCGCTCTCAAGCCCCATCCGGGTCAGGCGATTGTTGCGGCAATCGTAGTGGGCCAGGGTTTTCGGCAGTTTTTGCTCGTCCACCGCAGCTACCTCGCCTATCCAGGTGTCGAGCTTGACCGTTTCGAAGGTGCACGGCGCGAGTCCGCTGCGGCCGGTGCGGAGCGCGTCGCGCGTGGCATCGAGCCCGCGGCCGAGGCAGGTGGTGGCGGTGTAGGAAGAGAGCAGCAGCGGCGTCACGACGTGTTCCGGAACCAAGGATTGCCAATTTTAGCAGACATGCCGAAAGGCTTACCGAATGTCTCCGGAATGACATTTTTTGTCTGCCGCGAAGCCTAGACTGGCCTGCCAAACAACTCTACCTAACGGAGACAGCAGCGTGTTTTCAGCAAAATTTTGGTGCCGGTTGGCGCAGATGCTATTTATCCTGGGCCTGGCGTCGAGCCAGGCCGAAGCCCAATCCACCGCCTTGCGCCTCGGCCAGTCGCTGCCCTTGAGCGGACCGTTGGCCGAACTCGGCAGCGAATACCGCGACGGCATGCTCGCCTATTTCAATGCCGTCAATGCCAAGGGCGGCATCAACGGCCGGCGTATCGAACTGGTGACGCTGGACGACGGTTACGTCGTCGACCGCAGCGTGGAAAACGCCAAGACCCTGATCGACAAGGAGGACGTCTTTGCCCTGCTCGGCATGTTCGGCACGGCCAACTATGCGGCGCTGCTGCCCCTGATCAACGAAAAGGCGATCCCGTCGCTGGCGCCGTACACCGGCTCGGACGAACTGCGCCAGCAGAGTTCGCCGACCACCTTCTGGCTGCGGGCCAGCTACGGCGACGAGACGGAGAAGATCATCGACCAGCTGACCACCTTGGGAATCAACCGCATCGCGGTGTTCTACCAGGACGACGCCTTCGGCAAGTCGGGCCTGACCGGCGTCGAGAAGGCCCTGGCCAAGCGCAAGCTGAAGGTGGTGGCGACCGGTGCCTACGACAAGACCAAGAACGACGTCCGCGAAGCGGTGCGCGCCATCGCCGCGAGCGACCCGCAGGGCGTGGTGATGATCAGCACCTACAAACCGACCGCTGCTTTCGTCAAGGAAATGCGCCAGAGCGGCAAGCTGACCCAGTTCTTCGCCCTGTCGGTGGTCGGCTACAAGGCCTTGCAGGCTGAAATGGGCATGGCGGCGGCCGGCGTCGCCATTGCCCAGGTCATGCCCTACCCCTATTCCGGGCTGACCCCGGTGGTCCGTGAATTCCAGGCCCTGCCAACGGAATTTGTTCCGAAAAGTGGCGCGACCTATACGGTGATCGAAGGCTACATCGCCGCCAAGCTGGCGGCCGAAGCGCTGCGCCGGGCCGGGCCGCAGCCGACGCGGGAAAAGCTGATGGCGGCGCTGGAAGGCATGCGCAATTTCGATCTGGGCGGCCTCAATGTCGATTACGGCAAAGCCAACCGCCTCGGTTCGCACTTCGTCGAGGTGACCATAGTCGGCAGCTCCGGGCGCCTGATGCGCTGAGCGGCTTGGCGGGCGGGCGATGGAGATCGCCTGCCCAGGCCATCGTTTGCCGGGGAAATGCACAACTTGTTTGCGCTGGATCAAGTTGCAACAGTGTTGAGTGTGGACAATACTTCGTCTTACTTTTTTGGCAGCCCCCATGGAAAGTCGGATTCACGACCCGGCGGAGCAGCCCCGGAGCAGCCAGCGCAGGCGGCGCGGAAGCGTGGTAGTCGGCCTGGGGTTGGCCGCTTTGGCGACTTATGTCGGTCTCGGCTTGTTCAGTCTGAAACAGTCTTACGATCGCGAAATGGAGTTTGCCCGGCAAACCCAGGTCAATATCGCCCGTGCCCTGGAAGACCATGCGCGCGGTGTCATCGACAAGATCGACACCGTCCTTGTCACGACGCGCCTGCGCCTGAATGAACCGCTGCCCGGCGAGAGCCTGGAAACCGCCAAGGTCAACGCCGTGCTGGCCGGCTATCTGGCGCTGATCGGCGAGGCGCAGAGCCTGCGGGTGGCGGATGCGGGCGGTCGCTTCATCTACGATGCGTCGGGACAGATCCCTTCGGTGACGATCGGCGACCGCGATTATTTCCTGCGCAACAAGGAAGAGGCCAAGGCCGGACTGGTCGTGTCGCAAGCCATCTTCGCCCGCATCACCAACAACTGGGTGATCACGCTGAGCCGCCGTCTGCTTGGCGGCGATGGCGGCTTTGCCGGCCTGGTCCAGGCAGCGGTGCGGGCCGAGTACTTCGAAGCTTTCTATGCCTCGCTGAAATTTGGCTCGGCTCGTACGGTGACACTGATCGACGACCAGTTGCGCATGGTCGCCCGTTACCCGGCGGTGCCGGAGCTGCTGGGCCAGCCGATTGCCAGCAGCCGTCTGCGCGAGATCGTCGAACGCGGCGAGAAGGAAGCCATCTACACCTCCCACTCGGGGGTGGACGGGGTGGAGCGCATGTACGTCGTGCGGCGGGTCGGTGACTATCCGCTCTATATCCTGACCGGGCATGCCACCGAGGAAATCCTCGGCAACTGGCGGCAACAGGTCATGTGGAGCACGGCCAGTGCCGCCCTCCTCGCCATTGTGTTGGCCGGGTGGATTTTCGTCTGGCTGCGTACCTATGCCGAGGCGCGGCGCCTGGCCAGCGGCATGACCGAGGCCTATGAAACGACGGTTCGGCGTAACCGCGCCCTGCTCGACAGCCTGCCCGACCCAGCCTGGCTGACCGATCCCGAACAACGCCTGATCGCGGTTAACGAAGCCTTCAGCCGGGTTTGTGGCCAGCCGCCGGAGAGCTTGCTCGGCCGCGGTGTCGATGCGGTGTGGCCGCAGCCGATGGCCAATGTGTTGCTCGCGCTCGATACCAAGGCGCTGGATACCCAGCAGCAGCAGCGCCTGGAGGGCGGCTATCCGATGCCGAACGGCCGGCCCGGCTTCTACGAATGCATTTCCACTCCGGTGCTCGACGAGCACCACCAGCTAGCCGGCGTGGCCGGTGTGGCGCGCGACATCACGCAGATTCGCGAAGACCAGCAGCGCATCCAGCATCTGGCCGAGCACGATCAGTTGACCGATTTGCCGAATCGTCTGCAACTGAGCAACCGCATGGCCCAGGCCTTGTCGCGGGCGGTACATGACCGGGTGCAGATCGCCGTCCTCTTCCTCGATCTCGATCACTTCAAGGACATCAACGACACCCTCGGTCACGAGGTCGGCGACCGCCTGCTGCAACAGGTGGCCCAGCGTCTGCGGACCAGCCTGGATGTGCGCGATACGATCAGCCGCCAGGGCGGCGACGAGTTCGCCGTCCTGCTGCAGAATTTCGGCAGCGTGTCGCGCGTCGCCTTCATTGCCGAGCGCCTGATCGTTGCCCTCGCCCAGCCCTTCCAGGTGGACGGTCACGAACTGGTGATCGCCGTCAGCATCGGGGTCTGCGTCTATCCCGAGGACGGCAACGACATCGGCACCCTGCTGCGCAATGCCGATACTGCGATGTATCAGGCGAAGGCGGTGGGCGGCAACACCTATCGCTTTTTCACGGCCGAGATGAATACCCGCGTCTCGGCCCGCGTGGCGCTAGAAACGGCCTTGCGCCGCGCCATCCAGCACGACGAGTTCCTGCTCCACTATCAGCCGCAGGTCGATGGCAACGATGGTCGGGTGGTCGGGGTCGAGGCCCTGATCCGCTGGCGCCAGCCCGAGCACGGCGAAGTGCCGCCGGCCCGCTTCATCCCGATCGCCGAGGAGAGCAACCTGATCAACCCGATCGGCTAATGGGTGTTGCGCGAGGCTTGCCGGCAGAACGCCGAATGGATCGCCCGCGGCTTTACGCCGGTCGTGGTCGCGGTGAACCTGTCGGCCGTCCAGTTGCGCCAGCCCAGCCTGGCGGCCCTGGTGGCGAAAGTGCTGCAGGAAACGGGACTGGATGCGCGCTGGCTCGAACTCGAAATCACCGAGAGCGCCTTCATCCACGACAACGAGCACATCATCGAGACGCTGCGCGGCCTGAAAGCGCTCGGCGTCAAACTGTCGGTGGATGATTTCGGCACCGGCTACTCCAGCCTCGGCTATCTGAAGCAGCTACCGGTGGACCGGATCAAGATCGACCAGTCCTTCGTGCGCGAACTGCCCAATAACGAGGACGACATCGCCATCACACGCGCGGTCATCGGCATTGCCACCAGCCTGCGCAAGGAGGTGATCGCCGAGGGGGTCGAGCAGGAGGAGCAGCGGCAGTTCCTGCTCGCCGAGGGCTGCGTGCTGCAACAGGGCTACCATTTCAGCCGGCCGCAACCGGCGGCGGTCGTTGAGGCGATGTTCAGCCGCGCCTGAGCGGTCGGCGGCTCGTTCCGGTTTTTGCCCGTTTGGCCCGGTGCACCGCAGCAGTGGCGGTCAGCGTCCGTTGCGGGCGAGACAGCTGCGATAACGGCCTTCCACCCGGCGGGCGAACCATTCGGTGGTCAGCTGGCGGGTGATCTTCGGGCTTTTCAGGTCGATCTGCGGCATGGCCTGGCGTGGCAGGGCTTTGCCGCCGGCCTGCTCGGCCAGTTCGAACACGCGGTTGAACAGCGGGCTCTTGCCGAAGGCGGCGGTCTTTTCCAGCAGCAAGTCGCGGCGGATCTGTGGCCGGCTCATGTCCAGCTTGCCGGCCAGGCCGATGGCCGCTTCCTCGACGCTGCTCGCCACGGCCGCCGGCTGGCCGTTCTCGTAGCGCAGCAGGTCGCCGTCCGGCGTCAGCGCCTTGCCGCTGACCTTGGCCAATGCATTCTGGAAGGCGGCGTTACGGCTGCTGTAGCGCCCGGCGTTGAAATCGGCGAAGCGATAGACGATGTTGTCGTAGCCAACCGGGTAGTCGAGCAGGATGGCGCTGCCGAAATAGACGCCGCCGCGCCGGGTGAATACTTCGTCGCGCACTTTCCGGGCGACCGGATAGGGGTAGGCCTTTTCCCTGACCTGTTTTTCGGCGAACTCGATGCTGACCTGCATCGGCCCGCCGGTGCGTACCGGGTTGTAGTCGGCGAAGAGCTGCCGGCCGAAGGGCAGTTCGCCGATCATGTCCTCGAACAGCGCGTTGAGTTGCTTTTCGGTCTTCAATGCATCGATCCGCTCGTCGTAGGTCTTGCCGTCGGGCGAAGTCTTCTTCAGCGCCGTATTGACGATCAGCTTGGGAATGCCGAAGCGCCCGGCCCGCGTTTCCAGCTCGCGGCGCACGATGTTGGGCAGGCCGGGCACCGTCGGGTCGGCCTGGAAGCTGGATTCCTGCTCGATGATGGCGATGGCGGCGCAATAGGTCTGCGCTGCGTGCGGAATGTCGAGCGCCTTGTAGGCGGCGTACAGATCGCCGGCCCAGCCGGGCTTGTCCCGGGCGGTGCCCGGGATCAGCGAGATGATCCGTTGCTTGACCTCGGCTTCGGACAGCGAGGTCGGCCAGGCGGTGGCCGGCTTGCCGTCGGCACGGCGCCCCATGTCGGCCGGCAAGGCCGGCCCTTCCGGCTCGCTCTCGAAGCTGGAGCAGCCGGCGAGAACAGCGATGGCGACGCCCAGGGGCAGCCAGTGGCGCATCGGGTTAGAGCCTGTGAACAAATCGTAGCGAGCACTCCGAGTGCGAGGCGGCCGGAGCGCAGCGACGAGACATATCGCCATGATAGGTGAGGAGCGAGCACCGCCCAACGAAGCAATCGGAGTGCGCAGTAGATTTAATCATGGGCTCTTAGGCCGGCACCCGGCAGATCAGCATCACATTGGCGAAGGGTTTGCCTTCGTTCATGTCCATCGTGTCGACGGTGAAACCGAGGTTTTTCAGGATATCGATCCACTCGGCGAGCGGCCGGCAATAGAGGCGCGGCAGGCGGTGGCCGCGCACGAAGGTGACGGCGTGGTCGACCCAGTTGCACAGGTGGTACGGCAGGCCGGCCGAGGCGTCGCCGACGCGGGTCAGGAACAGGCCGCCCGGCGGCAGTGCGGCGCGGATGCGCTTGAGCACGTCCTTCTGCCGGCCGTGGTCGAAGTAATGCAGGGCGTCGAGGATGCTGACCACCTCGGCCTGGCCGAAATCGACCTTGCACATGTCGCCCTGGCGGATATCGACCAGCGGATGGTCGCGGCCGAAGGCGCGGGCGGCGCGGTCGACGTCGCGCTGCATCAACTCGTAACCGAGCAGTTGGGTCGGCTTGGGCGGCTCGGCCCAGTCGCTCGGCCAGTTGCCGGCCTCGTAATGCTGGCGGGCAGCGAGCAGCCAGGAGAACAGGCTGCCCTGGCCGCAACCGAGATCGAGGAAGCGGCCGCTCTTCGGGAAAATGCCCTGGCGCAGCAACTCGCGGAAGATGCAGTCGGAAGACAGTTTGCCGCGGGCGTAGTGGTAGGCGAAATGGCCGCCGGTACGGAACGGGCGGGCGGCTTCGTCGAGCAGGCTCTTGAGGAAAGACTTGTTCATGGCAGGGCTTCGTGGAGCGTGACGGTGTTGAGTGAGTGGTCGGCCAGCGTTTGCAGCAGGCGCGGCAGCATGGCGAGGATGACCGGCCGGCCGTCGGCCGTGCGCGCGGCGTGGCCATCGTGCATGAGCAGGATGTCGCCGGCCGCCAAATTGCGAGTCAGGCGCTGGTAGACCAATTCCGCATCGCCAGTGCGCGTGTCGTAAGGGCGACGCGTCCACGCTGCCAGGCGCAGGTCGAGGCCGTGCAGCACCGGGTCGAGAAAGGGGTTGCGCAGGCCGGCCGTGGCGCGGAAAAAACGCGGGGCCTGGCCAGTGATGTCGGCCAGCGTCGCCTGGGCGGCGGCGATGTCTTGCCGCATGCGGCCGGGGCCGAACAGCGAAAAGGCTTTCGAGTGCGAATCGCCGTGGTTTTCGACGCGATGGCCGCGGCTGACGATTTCGCGGCATAGGGCCGGATGCTGGCGGGCGCGATGGCCGATGCAGAAGAAGCTGGCCCTGGCGCCGGCGGCATCGAGCAGATCGAGCACGCGCGGGGTGACTTCGGGGTCCGGGCCGTCATCGATGGTCAGGGCGATTTCGTGGCGGGCGGCCGAGGCTTCGGGCAGGCGGACGATATTCGCCCCGAGCAAGGTCGAGCGCGGCAACAGGCCGGCACTGCTCAGTACGGCGTGGTTGGCGACCAGCGCCGCCACGGCCCAGGGCCAGGCCGAGGGTACGGCCAGCGTGCCGAGCAGCGCGGCGCCGTGGATGACGGCGCTGGCTTTGACGGTGGCGGTGGGTTTCCAGGGCGTAGGCATGGCTCAGGGGCGGGACGGGAAATGGCCGAGATCGAGGAAATGTTCCCACAACTGTTGCCAGACCGGCCAGTCGTGGCCGCCGGGCAGAGCATGGCGGGCACTGGTTGGAAAGCGCTCGGCGATCTGTTGCATGCCGGCAGCGAAGCGGTCTTCGCTGCCGTAGCCGATGAAGACCGGCAGCTCATCCGGTGGCTGCTTGAGCCAGCGCCACATGCGGAACTCCGGATCGGCCAGCTGCTCTGTGGTCGGCTGCCAGGCGTCGAGGCCGCCAGCGCGGGCGATGGCGTTCAGGGTCAAGCGGCTGCCGGGGTAAGGCGCGAGCAGGCACAGGCCATCCACATTGCCCGGTTGGTCGGCGTTGTGGCACAGGGTCAGCAGGCCGCCGAGCGAAATGCCGCCGAGCCAGACGCTTTCGTAACGCTGCCGGGCCGGGCCGAGAATCTGTTCCTGTATGGCGGGCAAGGCGCTGCCACTGGAAATCTGCTCCAGATCGAGGTGCACCGCAGCCATGTCGAGATCGAGCCGGCGGCGCTCGGCCGCAGTGAAGAAACCGGCGGCGACGAAGTCCTCCGGCGTCATGTAGGCGCCAGGCAGCAAGACCAGCAGATGCCGGCCGCCGACTTCATGGCGCAGGCTGCGTAACTCGCTCATGGCGTTTCACGTGGAACGAAAACCGCCGACAGCAGCAGCGCCAGGATGGCGCCCGGCCCGACCGTCATGCCGACTGCGTTGAGGACGGGAACCGAGGACAGGGCCAGCGTGCCGAAGCCGATGGCGGTGGTCAGGTTGGCCACCGCCATCGACATCAGCGTTTCGGCCGCCAGGGTCTGGCCGGCGTCGATGCCGTCGAAGAACAAGGCGTAGTTGGAGCCGACGGCGACGATCAGCAGCATGCCGATCAGGTGCAGCAGATGCAGGCGCTCGCCGGCCAGGTGCAATCCGGCGATGACCAGCATGACGGCGATGACCAGCGGCAGCAGGACGCGGACCAGGCGTCGCGGCGAGCGCAACGTGAAGGCGAGCAGCGTGACGATGGCGGCGACGCCGGCCAGCGACAGCAACAAGGCTTCGTGCAGGTAATCGGCGTAGAGGTCGTCGAATTCGTGCTTGAGGTCGATGAACAGCGCGCCGCTGCCGGCCAGCGCGCTGCGGATATCGGCGATGCGCAGATCGAGGCCGTCGCTGCCGCCGGGCGGGCGCAGCGGCAGCAGCACGCTCCAGCCGTCCGGCCGTTGCAGCAGCAGCGAATCGACGGCCAGCGCGAGGCTGGTGCCGTTCAGGGTGTCGCGGCTGATCGGCGCGGCGCGGCGGGCAGCATCGACTTCGGCGATGAACGGCTCCAGCTTGGCGGCGGCGAGCGGCGAGTCGACCTGGGCTTCGAGCAGTCGGCGGCGCAGTTCGTCACCCGCAGGGAGCGCTGCCTGGCGGGCTGCTTGCGCAGCCATGCTGGGCAGGAAACGGGCCGGGTTCTCGTAGCCGCCGAGCTGGCCGGCCTGTTGCAGGCGGTCGAGCTGCTGCCCTGCCCGTTCGGCGGCTTGCAGGGCTTCTTCCCGGGTCGCTGCGCTGATCACCACCATGTAGCGCGAATCCGGCGCCCCGATGTCGGCGCGCAGCTTGCCGTCGGCGATGGCGTCTTCCTCGGTGACGGTGGATAGCGCCGACAGGTTGGCATGCCACAGCGTGGCGTGGGCGTAGGCCAGGTAGCCGGCGGCGGCCACGGCCAGCACCAGCAGGGGCAGCCGCAGCCGGTGGAGCTGGCGACTGCCGGCGATCAGCACCAGGACAAAGGCGCCGGGTGCCGGCACGCCGATATTGGGGCCGACCAGCGGCGGCAACAGGTAGCGGGTGACCAGTGCCGCGGTCAGTACACCGGCCAACGAGTAGAGGCCGAGCTGGGCGAGGCCGGGAAAACCGGAGAAGAGCAAGGCGCCGAAGCCGAACAGCGAGGTCAGCACGCCGAGCCGGATGGTCGGCCAGAAGCGCTGGCGCCATTGGTCCAGCCCGAGGCGGCCGGACTGGACGAAATAATAGATGCCGTAATCGACGGCCTCGCCGATCAGCGCCGAACCGAAGCCGACCGTGATGCCGAAGACGGTGCCGTAAACCAGGCTGACCGCGACGACGCCGGCCAGCGCTCCGCTGAGTACCGGCACCAGACCGAGCAGCAGAAGGCGCGGCGAGCGATAGACGAAGAACAGCACGGCAACGATGGCCAGCGTACTGATCAGCGACAGGTGGGCGACCTCGTCCTTGATCGTCGCCCGCGCCTTGACGGCGAACAGGCCGGGGCCGGACAGGACGAGGCGCAGGTCGCCGTTGCCGGCCTGGGTGACGGCGGCGAACTGCTCGCGAATCAGAGCGATGGCGGTTTCCTGGCCGTCGGTATCGGAGCCGAGGGCGGCCGTCAGGACCAGCAGCATGGCCCGCCCGCCATCCGGCGAGGCCCAGACGCCAGCCCGGCTGTCCGGCTGACTGCCACCGGAGAGGCGGGTCAGCAGTTCGACCATCTCGCCGGTCGGGTCGCGCGTGATGAAGGGCTTGAGCAGCATGCCGGCCGGCGAGGCAAGCAGGTCCACGCTGTCGGCGATGGCCTGGCGCAGGCCGTCGACGCTGAAGCGCTCGGGGCTGACCGCCGGGCTGAGCTGGTAGCGATGCTGCAGCAGGAAGTCGCGGTCGGCGTCGTAGCGGGCCGCCTCGCCGTTCTGCACCGAGACGAATTCGCGGTGCTCGCCCAGCCGGGCACGCAGGGCGCGCGAGGCATCGGCGCGCTGGTTTTCATTGCCGCCTTCGATGGCCAGCATGAGCAGGCGCGAGACCGTGCCCTCCTTCAACTGGTCGACCAGGACCTGCTGCTCGGCGGTCGGCTTGGCCGGCAGGAAGAAGGACATGTCGGCGGTGAAGCGGCTGTGCCAGACGATGGCCGCGCCGGCCAGCATGGCCAGCAGCCAGATGAGCAGCGCCTGGTATGCCTTCAGCTTCATTTGCCCTCGATCGGCTCGATGCTCAGTACCGAGCGGTCGCCGTCGGCCTGCAGGTATTCGATGTTGCGGACCTGGTTCTTCGTGCCGCTGACCGTGATGCGTTGGACGAGCGCGGCGAT
>JAYRUZ010000008.1:0-22788 GCA_041918795.1 Azonexus sp.
CGCCAGTCGGGCAATCCGCTGGCCTATGCCTGCTGCCTGTTCGCGCTGGAGCCGTGGATCGCCCTGACTCTGGGCTATCGGCGCCATGGCGGCGAGATGCTGGCTTATTTCCGTCGGCGCTGGCCGATCGGCCTGCTCGGTGCCCTGTGTTCGACCGCAGCCTACGCCATCGTGCTGTGGGCGATGACGCAGGCGCCGGTCGGCATGGTCGCTGCCTTGCGCGAAAGCTCGGTGGTGCTGGCCGTGCTGATCGGCTATCTGGTCTTTCGCGAGGGGCGCTTGCGGACCGGTGTGGTTGCCGGCTGCACCGTCCTGCTCGGGATATTCCTGATCAAGGCCTGAGCCGGCGGCGGCAATCGGCAGTATCATCAAGCGCTCTCCATCCGTACTGGCTCGCTTCACGTGACTACCGCTCTCGTCCTCTTTGCCCATGGTGCCCGCGATCCCGAATGGGCCAATCCGATGCGCCGCGTGCAGGCGGAGATTCGCCAGCGCTTGCCGGGCGTGACGGTGGAACTCGCTTTTCTCGAATTCATGGCGCCGACGCTGCTCGATTGCGTCCATGGCCTGATCGAGCAGGGCGCACGGAAAATCGTCGTGCTGCCGATGTTCATCGCGCAGGGCGGGCACCTGAAGCGCGATGTGCCGGAGTTGCTCGAACAGTTGCGCCAGCAGCATCCCGGTGTCGAGTTTTCGTTGAGCGGCGCCATCGGCGAGAACGAAATCGTCGTCCAGGCGATGGCCAGCGCAGCCCTGGAGTTCGCTGGCCTGTAATTTGCTGTAGGGTAAGCATGCTTACCGTACTCGTCATTGATGAATCCCGTACCCGCGCCGGCGAAATCTGCGCCGGGCTCGCGCTCGCCGGTTACCAGGTCGCTGCCATCCTGGCCGATGCGGCCAATCTCACCTCAGAGGTGGAGAAGCTCAAGCCGGACGTGATCCTGATCGATACCGACAGCCCCAGCCGCGACACGCTGGAGAACCTGGCGGCGATGAACCGCAACATGCCGCGCCCGGTGGTGATCTTTACCCAGGAAGACGGCCAGGAGACCATCCGCGATGCCGTCAAGGCGGGGGTTTCGGCCTATATCGTCGATGGCCTCGATCCGAAGCGGATCAAGCCGATCGTCGATGTGGCGCGCGTCCAGTTCGAGGACAACCTGGCCCTACGCCAGGAACTCGAGGATATTTCCAAGAAATTGACCGACCGCAAGCTGGTCGACAAGGCCAAGGGCGTGCTGATGAAGGCGCGCGGCCTGGGCGAGGAAGAGGCTTATCACGCCATGCGCAAGCTGGCGATGGAACGCGGACAGACCATGGCCAAGGTGGCGAAGGACGTCATCGACATGGCCAAGGTATTGCTCTGAGGCTCCCCGTTATTGTGCGGGCGCACCGTTTTTTGCACTGCAACAGTGCATGCTTCCCGGCTTGAAAATGCTCTCCAAGTGATTGAAAACAAAGTAGATATAAAGAACTAGTCCTTTTGAACTAAACCTGGCACGGCCGTTGCAATAGAGAAATCGAAACGCACGGTCAAAGGCGGCCGGGCGAGCGCGGGGCGAAAGCCAGCGCACAGGACAAGGGCGTCCATCCCAGCTGCCGCAACCGGCAGCCAGGATGAGACGCCCATTTTGTTTTTTGATTCTCGTGATCTAGGAGCAAGCAATGGAAGACAAGAAACTGGTGCCGGAAGCAACGCCGTCGTTCTCTCGTCGTGATTTCGTATCTGCCGCTTTGGGAGCATCTCTGATGGCCATGGTTCCCCCCGGCGTTCGCAGCGGTGCTTGGGCCGCTGGTTCGGACGCCCCCGAAAAGAAGGAAGTCCGTATCGGCTTCATCCCGCTGACCGATTGCGCCTCCGTCGTGATGGCGGCAGTCAACAAGTTCGATGAAAAGTACGGCATCAAGATCATTCCGTCCAAGGAAGCCTCCTGGGCTTCGGTCCGCGACAAGCTGGTCAACGGCGAACTCGATTGCGCCCACGTGCTGTACGGCCTGATCTATGGCGTGCAACTGGGTGTCGGCGGGCCGAAGAAGGACATGAACGTGCTGATGAGCCTGAACAACAACGGCCAGGCCATCACGCTGTCGAACCAGTTGAAGGACAAGGGCGCCACCGACGGCACCAGCCTGGCCAAGCTGGTGGCCAAGAAGGAGCGCGAATACACCTTCGCCCAGACCTTCCCGACCGGCACCCACGCCATGTGGCTGTACTACTGGCTGGCGGCCCAGGGCATCAACCCGCTGAAGGACGTCAAGACCATCACCGTGCCACCCCCGCAGATGGTGGCCAACATGCGCGTCGGCAACATGGACGGCTACTGCGTCGGCGAGCCGTGGAACAACCGCGCCATCATGGACAACATCGGCTTTACCGCCACCACCACGCAGGATATCTGGACCGACCATCCGGAAAAGGTGCTCGGTACCACCGCCGAGTGGGTGCAGAAGAACCCGAACACCGCCCGCGCCGTGGTCGCCGCCATCCTCGACGCCGGCAAGTGGATCGATGCCTCGCTGGCCAACAAGCAGAAGACGGCCGAAACCATCGCCCAGAAGTCCTACGTCAATACCGATACCGAGGTCATCGTCGCCCGCATGCTCGGCCGCTACCAGAACGGCCTGGGCAAGAGCTGGGACGACAAGAACCACATGAAGTTCTTCAACGACGGCGCGGTGAATTTCCCCTACCTCAGCGACGGCATGTGGTTCATGACCCAGCACAAGCGCTGGGGCTTGCTGAAGGATCACCCGAAATATCTCGAGGTGGCCAAGCAGGTGAACCGCATCGACATCTACAAGCAGGGTGCGACTGCCGCCGGCGTCGCGCTGCCGAAGAGCGACATGCGCAGCCACAAGCTGATCGACGGCGTGGTCTGGGACGGCAAGGATCCGGCCAAGTACGCCGACGGCTTCAAGGTCAAGGCCTGATTTCAGTCGAGTGAGTCGCCATCGCTCCCGCTGCGGCGGGGGCGGTGCCCACCCTGGAGAACGACATGAATGCAACGACGATGAGTGGTGATTTTTGCCCCGAAACGGCAGTGCACCGCAGCACAACCAGCAAATCGGTCGCTACGCCTGTGGCAGAGCCGGTCAAGGAAAAGAAAATGGAAAAAACCCTCCCCGTACCGACCGGCGTGCCGATCGGCGAAAAACTGGCCGGCCTGGCCCGCGCCATCCTGCCGCCGGTGTTGGGCCTGATGGTCCTGATCGGCATCTGGCACGTCGCTACCCACAAGGGCGGCAGCATTCCTGGCCCGGCCCAGGTTTGGGACGCCGCCGTGGCCTTGTTCTCCGACCCCTTCTACCGTAATGGCCCGAACGACCAGGGCATCGGCTGGAACGTGCTGTCCTCGCTGCAGCGTGTCGCCATCGGTTTCGGCTTCGCGGCGCTGGTCGGCATTCCGCTCGGCTTCATCCTCGGTCGCTCGGCCTTCCTGTCAGCCATGGTCAATCCGATCATCAGCCTGCTGCGCCCGGTGTCGCCGCTCGCCTGGCTGCCGATCGGCCTGTTGGTCTTCAAGAAGGCCGACCCGGCGGCGACCTACACCATCTTCATCTGCTCGATCTGGCCGATGATCATGAACACCGCCCAGGGCGTGCAGCGCGTGCCGCAGGATTACCTGAATGTGGCCCGCGTGCTGGCCCTGTCGGAGTGGAAGATCGTCATCAAGATCCTGTTCCCGGCGGTTTTGCCCTACATGCTGACCGGTATCCGCCTGTCCATCGGCACTGCCTGGCTGGTCATCGTCGCCGCCGAAATGCTCACCGGCGGCGTCGGTATCGGCTTCTGGGTGTGGGACGAGTGGAACAACCTGAAGGTCGAGCACATCATCATCGCCATCTTCGTCATTGGCATCGTCGGCCTGATCCTCGAGCAGGCGCTGATCCTGCTGGCCAAGAAGCTGACCAAAGAATCGTCGTAAGGAGCCACCATCATGGAAAAGTTCGTACAGATCGAGCGTGTCGGCCAGACCTTCGACACCAAGAAAGGCAAGTTCGTCGCCCTGCGCGACATCGACCTCAACATTGCCAAGGGGGAGTTCGTCGCGCTGATCGGCCACTCCGGCTGCGGTAAATCGACCCTGCTCAACCTGATCGCCGGCCTGACCAAGCCAACTGCTGGCGCCTTGCTCTGCGATGGTCGTGAAATCGCCGGCCCCGGCCCGGAACGCGCCGTGGTCTTTCAGAACCACAGCCTGCTGCCTTGGCTGACCTGCTTCGAGAACATCTACCTGGCGGTCGAGCGTGTGTTCAGCGCCAAGGAAGGCAAGCCGAAGCTGAAGGCGCGGACGCAGGCGGCCATCGAGCTGGTCGGCCTGGCGCATGCCGCACACAAGTATCCGCATGAAATCTCCGGCGGCATGAAGCAGCGCGTCGGCATCGCCCGTGCGTTGTCGATGGAACCGAAGGTGCTGCTGATGGACGAGCCGTTCGGTGCGCTGGATGCGCTGACTCGCGCCAAGCTGCAGGACGAGTTGATGAAGATCTGCGACAAGACGCAGGCCACCGTCGTCATGGTGACCCACGACGTCGACGAAGCCGTGCTGCTCTCCGACAAGATCGTCATGATGACCAACGGCCCGGCCGCCACCATCGGCGAAGTGCTCGAAGTCAAGCTGCCGCGCCCGCGCGATCGCCTGACCCTGGCCCACGATCCGGCCTACATCGACTGCCGCGCCGCGGTACTCGAGTTCCTCTACGAAAAGCAGGCGCATGTCGAGAAGGAAGCCGCCTGACCGATTTCGTTTTCCATCGTCGCAGCTCTCTCCATAGCGACTTTCAGCCCGCCGCGTCATACCGGTGGGCTTTTTTTTGATTCAGGTCCTTGCCAGTCGGCATGTAGCCGACTATGTTTCGCCAGTCCAACCACGGATTTCCCCTGATGTTCGCCCAGTCCGGCAAGCTTTCGCGCAAGATCGTCGGTGTGTTGATGGTCTTTCTGATCGTCGCCACTTTGGCGATCGGTCTGACCCTGGCCATTTCCTGGCAACTGGAAGGCGTGGCGGCGGCAATCAACGACGGCGGCAGCCAGCGCATGCGGACCTACCGCATCGGCCACCTGATGGCGCGCGGCCTCGAGTCGAAAGCGCCGGGTGAAAACCTGTTGCGTACCCTGAACGACGAGGTTGCCCAATTCGACAAGGTGATGCGCGATCTGCAATTGGGCGACCCGGCGCGTCCGCTGGCGGCACCGCGCAATCCGGAGGTGCAGAAGCGGCTGTGGGAAGTCGAGCAGACCTGGGGCGAATTCATCCGGCCGCTCGTCCGCGATTACCTGGCCGGTGGCCGGGAGCAGCGCGAGGCCGCGCTGGACGGTTTCGATACCGAGCTCGAACCCTTCGTCAGTCGGATCAACGTGCTGGTGCTGTCGATGGAGAACAGCTACGCCAGCGACACCAATTTGCTGCGTACCGTGCAGGCGGTGCTGGTGGTGATGGCCATGCTGGGCACCTTCATCATGATCAGCTTTTTCGTCCGCCTGGTCATTCAGCCGGTCAATGAGCTGCATGCCGGCATGCGCCGGATGGAGGCCGACGATCTGGCCGTCCGCGTGCCGGTGCATAGCGACGATGAGCTGGGCAACCTGGCGCAGGGCTTCAACCAGATGGCCGGCCATCTGCAGCGTGTTTACGGCACGCTGGAAGAGCGGGTCGAGGCCGAGACGCGGCGCCTGGCCATGCGCAATCGCGAATTGAGCATCCTGTATTCGGTGACGGCCCTGCTGAGCGAGCCGGCGCCGCTGTCTGCGCTATGCACCGGGTTTCTCGAACAAATCAAGTCGGCGCTCGGGGCCGATGCCGGGGCAGTCCGCCTGTATGAGCCGAACAGCCAGAAACTCCACCTGACGACGTACGATGGTCTGTCGGCCGATTTCGTCGCCCACGAGGCCGAGTTGAACTGTGGCGAATGCCTGTGCGGCGAGGTGGTCCAGAGCGGTCTGCCGGCTGCGTTCGATACGGCCCGCCCGCCGCCCGGCATGAAGTTGCGCACCTGCATTCGCGAGGGTTTCGGTACGGCTACGGCGTTCAGCATTGTCTATGACCGGCAGCAACTGGGCGTCTTCAACATTTACTTCCGCCGGCCGCAGGCCATTTCGGAGCAGGAAATGCGTCTGCTCGAAACGCTGGGCCAGCATCTGGGCGTGGCGATCGAGAACCAGCGCCTGAAGTCGCGCGAAAAGGAACTGGCGATTTCGGAAGAGCGCAACCTGCTGGCGCAGGAGTTGCACGACTCGATCGCCCAGGGCCTGGCGTTCTTGAACATCCAGGTCCAGTTGCTGCAGGATTCGCTGAAGAAAAACCGGCTGGACGAGGCCATGCAGACGGCCGGCCAGTTGCGCGAGGGCGTGCAGGAGAGCTACGACGATGTGCGTGAACTGCTCGTCCATTTCCGCACGCGCATGGATCAGGCCGATCTGGATTCGGCGATCAACACGGCGCTGGAAAAATTCGAGGGGCAGACCGGTATCGATACCGAGTTCGAACGCCTGGGCAGCGCGCCGCCGCTGCTGCCGACCGACGAAATCCAGATCATGCACATCGTGCAGGAGTCCTTGTCGAACATTCGCAAGCACGCCAAGGCGACGCGCGTGCATGTGACGGTCAACCGTCGGCACGGCCATCTACAGATTTCGGTGCAGGACAACGGCAGCGGCTTCGATCCGGAAACCGATCCGAACGTCTTGTCCGACCGCCATGTCGGCCTCAAGATCATGCGCGAACGGGCCCACCGGGTCGGTGGCGAATGCAGCATCACATCTAAAATCGGGGAGGGAACGCGCGTGCTCCTGAACCTGCCAAGGGAAGCAAGGGAGATTGGATAAATGAGCGAGAAGATTCGGGTATTGCTGGTCGATGACCACACGCTGTTCCGCAGCGGCATCAAGTCGCTGCTTCAGCGCAACGACGATTTCGAAGTGGTCGGCGAGGCCGGCGACGGCCTGGAGGGCATCAAGCGCGTGCGCTCCCTGAAACCGGATGTCGCCCTGCTCGACCTGCACATGCCGGGCGTCTCGGGGCTGGAGGCAGTCAAGGTGATCGCCGAGGAAATGCCCGAGGTGCGCGTGCTGATGCTGACCGTGTCGGAAGATGCGCAGGATCTGATGGATGCCCTGCGCGCCGGCGCAAGTGGGTACTTACTGAAGAACATCGAGACCGACACCCTGGTCGATGCCATTCGCCGTGCCGCCCAGGGCGAATCGGTGGTGTCGCAGCAGATGACGGCCAAGCTGATCCAGGGCGTGCGCAACCCGCCCAAGGCGGAATCGGCCATGCCGGATCGCGACAAGTTCTCGCCGCGCGAGCGCGACATTCTCGAATGCCTGGCGCTGGGCGAGAGCAACAAGGAAATCGCCCGCAAGCTCGATCTGGCCGAGAGTACGGTCAAGATCCACGTGCAGAACATTTTCAAGAAACTGAACATGACGAGCCGCGTGCAGGTCGCTTTGTACGCCGTCGAACACGGTTTCGGGCAGCCGCGCGGCGGCTGAAACGCTGCCCGTTCGATGCTGCGGTGCACGGCCGGTTTTGGGCAAAAACCGGGCAACAAAATATAAAGGCACAAAATGAAGAGGCCCCGGGCGTGACGACCGGAGCCTCGTGCCGGCGTGTGGCCGGCCAGTCCTCAGGGGAGGAAGGTCAACTCAATGCATGGGTAGCGGATGGGTCCGCTGCAAGTGTTCATAGGTTTGCGCCAGTTCCTTGACGTGTTCGTAGTGCCCGGCATCCAGCGCTTGCTGCATGTTTTCGATGATCATGGCGTGCAGGCGAAAGACGCCATCCGGGGTGCATAACAGTGATTCACCCATTTCCGCCGCAATGGTCATCGGAATATGTTCGTGCTCCGCCACGGCTTCGATTTCGCCGCGGTCGAGATCGCAATAGTCGAGAACGTCCTGAATAGACAACATCGGCTCCTCCAGTCTAGGCAAATGGACAATGACACCGGCTGATCTCCGGTTTTCATTTTTTGCTTGTTATGTCCGCCTTGTCATCGTTATCGGTGGAGGATCACTTTCTTTATAGGAAGCCTGCGACCAAAACGCAAGAAAATGCACCAACTAGATGCGTAAACGCCCTTCCGGCAAGGGATAGGCGAGTTGCAGGCGGCTCAGGGTCGGCAGCAGGTCGAGGCGGCAGTCCTTCTTGATCGCCTGCGCGCGTTGGCGCATCGATTCCAGGCTGACCTCGACCGGGTTGCCGCCGGTGGCGAAGGCAATGGTGTTGCCGCTGTCGCAGGAGGGAAAGACCGCCACCCGACCGTCGAAGGCCTGCATCAGACGTTCAACGCTGCCCTTGTATCCCCTTTCGCGGCCGAGCAGATTGATGGCGAGCAGCCCGTCATCCGTCAAGCGAGCCCGGCAGGCCAGGTAGAACGGCAGGGTTTCGAGGACGCCGGAGTTTGCCTCGGCGTCGAAACCATCGACCAGGATGTAGTCGAACTGTCGCTTGCCGGACAGCATGTAGTCGGCGCCGCAGCCGATGCTCACATCAAGGCGCGGTGGGTCATAGGGCAGCTTGAAATACTGGCGGGCGACGAATTCCACCTGCGGGTTGATCTCGACCACGGTGATCCGGCAATCCGGCAGGTAGCGATAAATGAACTTGGCCAGCGAACCGGCGCCAAGACCGACCAGCAGCGCCCGCCGCGGCCATTTGGCCGCCTGGCGCAGCAACAGCCCGGCCATCATCTCGCGGGTGTAGGCCAGTTCGAGCGACCACGGGCGGGCGATACGCATCGCGCCCTGAACCCAGTCGGAACCGAAGTGCAGGTAACGGACGCCGTCTTCCTCGCTGATATCGACGTCGTGGCAGGGGATGAATTCAGGGTGTTTCACGGTCTTGGCGCCCCCAGGTGGAATCGAACCACCAATTCGCCCTTAGGAGGGGCGTGTTATATCCATTTAACTATGGAGGCGAACATGCTTGTCGGCAGGCGCGCATTGTAACGGGGGATAAGCCGATCAGGGTAGTTTGGTCTTTTGAAAAATATGCTAAATTGACAAATATAAAAAATAATTCGGAGAGAGACATGCTTGCACAGTTCCAGCGTCGTCCGGTCGCACAACAGTTGATCATCGTCACCATTCTGGCGTTGATCGTTGTTTTTTCGCTCATGACACTGATCGTTCAGCGCAATTCCGACCGCGCTGCCCTCGCAGTTGCCGAGCATAACCTCGAGCACGAAGCCAAGCTGATGGCCGGCATGCTCGATTCGCTGTTCGACGCGGTCAAGGTTCGCGGTGAAGCTCAGTCCAATTTCTTCGTGCGCTTTGCCGGCGGCAAGCCGGAGTTGGGGCAGGGTACGCAGAGGGTTGGCGATGTCGAACTGCCGGTGGTGCGCATCGGCACCGAAGTGCAGAACGCGAATGAGCGCTTGCTGAAGGCGTTCCGCGATCTGACCGGAGACGAGGCAGCATTGCTGGCGGTCAAGGACAACAAGGTTTATCGCCTGAGTACGCTGCTCAAGGACAAGGAGGGCAAGCCGATGAATGGCGTGCCCTTGGCCGATGGTGACGCGGTGGCCAAGGCGGTGTTGGCAGGACAGGATTACCAGGGGCTGGCCATTCGTGGCGGCAAGTACAATTTCAGTACCGTCAAGGTGCTCAAGGGTGGCGACGGCAAGGTGTGGGGCGCCGTTTCGGTGCGTATCGCACTCGATGGCGAACTCAAGCGTATCCGCAGCCAGTTTGGCAGTGTCGTGGCTGGCAAAACGGGCTACGTCTATATCATTCGGCCAACCGACGAAAAGACGCTGGGCGAGTTTGTGCTGCACCCGAAATTCCAGGAAAAAACCGTCGCCGAAGTCGATATTCCGGCAGCCACGAAGAATGCGATTGTCGAAATCTTGCGCAAGCAGAACGGCATGATCCGCTATGCCCTGTCGGATGAAAAAGGTGTGGAGCGCGAGAAAATCGTCGTTGCTGCCACGTCGTCGGCCTGGGGCTGGACGGTGGCGACCGGCAGCTGGCTCGACGAATATCTTGAAGAGAGCCATGCCTTGCGTAACCTGCTGCTGATCATCAGCCTGGTCTCCGGCGTCATATTGGCCTTTGTCATCTATATGGTGGTCAATTCACGCCTGAAAGGCCTGGCGCAATTGGTCCAGGAGGCCGCACGGGTCAGCTCAGGCGATTTGCGGGCGAGCTTGCAGGATGCCGATCCGTCGAGTCGCAACGAGGTTCATGCCATCGCCCATGCCTTCAATCAGGTGGCTGCCGGCATGAGAGCCTTGGTGCATGGCGTGTCGAGCTCCTCGCAACAGGTCGCGGGGGCGGCCAATGAATTGCAGGAAGCGGCCGGTCGGGCCTTGGAGAGCTCTGTCCAGGCGTCGCAATCGGCCAGTGGCATCGCCGCCTCGGTCGAGGAGTTGTCGGTCAGTATCAGCCATGTCGCCGACAATGCGATGCACGCCGCTCACATCTCCGAAGAGGCGAAAACGGAGACGGTGGGCGGCCGCAAGGTGGTCGGCCAGGCCATGGCCGAGCTGGAACGGGTGGCGGGCGATATCACCGAATCGGCCGCCCTGATCGAGTCCCTGGGCGAGCGCTCGAAGCAGATTTCCAGCGTGGTGGGCGTCATTCGCGAAATCGCCGAACAGACCAATCTGCTGGCCCTCAACGCCGCCATCGAGGCAGCGCGGGCCGGCGAGCAGGGACGCGGCTTTGCCGTGGTGGCCGACGAGGTGCGCAAGCTGGCCGAGCGTACGTCCATGTCGACCCAGGAAATCGCCAGCACGGTCGGCGCGATCCTGCAGGAAACGGCGGGTGCGGTGGAGCGCATGAAGGCGGTCAGCGGCAATATGAGCGCCAGCGTTTCGCTGGCGCAAGGGGCCGGGGAGTCGCTGGGGGCGATCGATCAGCGCACGCAGGAAACGGTTGATGTCGTGCACGACATTGCCGACTCCACCCGTGAGCAAAGCGCGGCCAGCCAGGAGATTGCCCGATTGGTCGAGAACATTGCCCAGGCGGCCGAGGGCAGCAATGCGCGGGCGACGCAGAATGCCGAACGGGCGCAGAATCTGCAGCGTCTGGCGATGGAATTGCAGGCCCAGCTTTCGCGCTTTACCACCTGACCGGCTAAAATCCTCACCTTCCCAACGCGGCGCCCTGCGGGGCGCCGTTTTTATTTGCCGACATGCCTTATCTCAAACTCAACGACGCCTGCCTTGCCTACGGCCACGTGCCACTTCTCGACCATGCCGATTTTCAGCTCGATCCGGGCGAACGCGTCGCGCTGATCGGGCGCAACGGCACGGGCAAATCATCCTTGCTGGCAGCGATGGCGGCCGGCAGCGGCAAGGGGCGGCTGGATGACGGCGAGGTCTGGGTCCAACCGGGTATCCGCGTTGGTTACGTCCCGCAGGAGCCGCCGTTCGATCCGGATGCCTCGGTCTTTCAGGCGGTCGTTTCCGGCATGGGCGAGACCTCGCAGCTGTTGGCCGAATACCATGAGGTGTCGCATCGTCTCTCCGACGGCGAGGCCGATCATGAGGCGCTGCTGGCGCGCATGGACAAATTGCAGCATGAGCTGGAAGCGCGCGGCGCCTGGGCTTACGAGGCGCAGGCCGAACGGGTGATCGACCGCTTCGGGCTGGATCCGGAGGCGCGCGTCGGCAGCCTGTCCGGCGGCCAGAAGAAGCGCCTGGCGCTGGCGCAGGCCCTGGCCGTGGCGCCCGAGGTGCTGCTGCTCGACGAGCCGACCAACCATCTCGACATTGCCGCCATCGAATGGCTGGAAAACATGCTGATCGAGGCGGGCGTGACGCTGCTCTTCATCACCCACGACCGTTCCTTCCTCGACCGGGTGGGCACGCGCATCGTCGAGCTCGATCGCGGCAAGCTGGCTAGTTTTCCCGGCAACTTCACGCAATACCAGCAGCGCAAGGAGGCCATGCTGCATGAAGAAGCGCTGGCCAATGCGCGCGCCGACAAGCTGCTGAAGGAAGAGGAAGTGTGGATCCGCAAGGGCGTCGAGGCGCGGCGTACGCGGGCGGTCTTCCGCGTCCAGCGCCTGGATCGCCTGCGGGCCGAACGGCAGGCCCGGCGCGAACGCATGGGCAAGGTGCAGCTGCAACTCGATGCCGGCGACAAGAGCGGCAAGCTGGTGGCCGAACTGGAGCATGTGAACAAGCGTTTCGGCGAGCGCGACATCGTCCGGGATTTCTCGTCGCGCATCCAGCGTGGCGACAAGATCGGCCTGATCGGCCCCAACGGGGCTGGCAAGACCACCCTGCTGCGCCTGATTCTCGGCGAGTTGACGCCGGATTCGGGCACGGTGCGCCAGGGCACGAAGATGGAAATCGCCTACTTCGACCAGTTCCGCACCCAGCTCGACCCGAATGCCACCCTGGCCGACGTCATTTCGCCGGGCTCCGATTACGTCGAGATCGGCGGCGCGCGCAAGCATGTCATCGGCTACCTCGAAGATTTCCTGTTCGCTCCGGAGCGGGCGCGTTCGCCGGTCAGCTCGCTGTCCGGTGGCGAGCGTAACCGGCTGTTGCTGGCCCGCCTGTTCGCCAAGCCAGCCAACGTGCTGGTGCTCGACGAACCGACCAACGATCTCGATATCGAGACGCTGGAACTGCTCGAACAGCTATTGCAGGATTACGACGGAACCCTCTTCCTGGTCAGCCATGACCGGACTTTCCTCGACAACGTCGTGACGCAGACCATCGCCGCCGAAGGCGCCGGGACTTGGAAGGAATATGCCGGCGGTTACAGCGACTGGGCGGCCTACAAGGCCAGTGTGGCGAAGGCGGCGGAAAAGCCGAAGGTCGAGCCGAAACCCGCCGCCAAGCCCGTCGAGCCGGCCAGGCCGAAGGGCGACAAGCTGAGCTGGAAGGAGCAACGCGAGCTTGAGGCCTTACCGGGCAAGATCGCCGATCTGGAAGCCGAGCAGGCAGCGCTGACCGTGAAGCTGGAAGATCCGGCGCTCTATCAGACCGACCCGGCTGCGGCGCAGCAGGCGGCCGAGCGCCTGGCGGCGATCGACGACGAGTTGCTGGTCCTGCTGGAGCGTTGGGAGGCGCTGGAGTCACGGGCGGCGAACCAGGCTTGAGGGATGCCGCCTGGCGATGTCCAGGGCAGCCGTTGGCGAGCCCATCGTGTCGCTACGGTTTTTTGCCTTTTCGCGGTGTGCACCGCAGCAGTGGCTTTTCGATCGGGGCTGCGGCCTTATTCGAGCGCTTCACCATCCGCTTCGCGGGCCGGCATCGGCTCCAGGCCCAGGCGCTGGCGTACCGACTCCGGCGTGATGTTGAGTAGCTGTCCGATCTCGGCGTAATCGTCGGGCAGCGCCGGGTCATCCCAACCGTGCGCTGAATGGCGGGCCAGGCGTACGGCCAGCGTGACGTAGCGCACGCGCGGTTGAGCGGCGTTGTCGTCGTCGATCAGTGTCTGCAGCAATTCCGGCAAGTGCCAGACGCGACAGAGTTCGCGCTGGATGTCGATGTAGGGGAAGCCAAGGATGCGTTTCTGCGCGTCTACGCTGCGCAAGCCTGGTTCGTTCTTCATCAGGTCCTGAATGTTCAGGCCCAGTCTGGGCGCGGAGCACCAGATCAGAATTTCGGCCAGGTCGTGCAGCAGGGCGGCGATACGCACCTCTTCCATATTCATGTCGTGGCGCCACCTGGCCCATTCCTGGGCGTAATCGGCAGCTCGCTGGGCGCGACGGATGATCTGCAGGACGCCGAGCAGGGCCGGCGTACCGCTGTCCTTCATCTGGTCTTCGATCGTGAACAACTCCTCGAAGCGGCGGAAGAAGGGTTCGATGCCGGCCATCATCACCGCGCTGGCGATGGTGGTGATGTCGTGCTGCAGGGCGCGGCCGCGGAAGGGCTGGATGTAGGCCAGCACGCGCACGGTCATGATCGGATCCTGCAGGATGACGCGGGCGAGCTCGCGGGCATCGACGCGCTCCAGGTTGGCGCGCATTTCCTCGATCCGCCGCTTGGTGATGCGTAGCACGGGCAGGCTGTTGCTGTTGAACAGCAAGACCCAGGATTCGATATCCGGCAAGGCGTGATCGAGCATTCAAGTCCCCTCTGAGGTGTTTCCCCTCGATGGCAGGCAGTTTAAGGGGGGGCGTCGCAGGGGGCAAGGCCGACAGCATGCGATAATGGCGCGCCCTCAATCCAAGGCCTCATTGCCATGCGTTACTCCATCGTTCCCGTCACTCCGTTCGAACAGAATTGCACTCTTTTCTGGTGCGAGAAGACCCGGCAGGCCGCTGTGGTCGATCCGGGCGGCGATGTGGACCGGATCATGAATGCGCTGGCGGCGGAAAATCTGACGCTGGCCAAGATACTGGTCACGCACGGCCATATCGATCACGCCGGCGGTGTCGCAGCCCTTGCCGAGCGGACGGGAGCGCCGATCGAGGGGCCGCACGAAGAGGATCGTTTCTGGATCGACGGCATGCAGCAGCAAAGCCGCATGTTTGGTTTTCCGAATGTCCAGGGCTTCGAACCGGCACGCTGGCTGAAGGATGGCGACACCGTCAGCTTCGGCGAGATCGAGTTGGCGGTGCTGCATTGCCCTGGGCACACGCCGGGGCACATCGTGTTCTTCCACGCGCCGAGTCGCCTGGCCCAGGTCGGCGATGTCCTGTTTCAGGGTTCGATCGGCCGTACCGATTTCCCCCGTGGCGATCATGAGACGCTGATCCGCTCGATCAAGGATCGACTGTTTCCGCTTGGCGACGATGTCGAGTTCATTCCCGGCCACGGTCCGATGTCGACCCTGGGCGAAGAGCGTCGCCACAACCCGTTTCTCAGCGGACGCTTCGGCTAGGCCGCGCGAATTTTCCCCGCCCAGCTCAACGCGTCGAGTTGGGCGTCGAGGAAGGCCGCACCGTCGATATCGAGTTGTGCCAGGCGTGTAGCTGCCTTATCCAATTCGCGCCGGTCAGCATGATCGATGGCTTCCAGCAACTGCCCCAGGGTGCCGTTGTGGGCGCCAAGCGCCTGGTGGGCGATTTCCGGCAAGGGCAAGTGCTCGAGAATGTCAGGCATGCGCATATTGAGCAGGACGTTGAGTAGCGAGAAGGCACCGATCATGAAGGCGGTGTCGCCAATATCGGGCTGCTCGGCCAATTCGGGGAAGCGCTGGGCCAGCAGTTCGGTCAGCCGGCCCCGGTAGGCCGCCTTTTGCAATAACGGGCTGGGGTGATGACTTTGTTCCGGGTCGGCAAATACCAGCAGTTGCAGCCAGCGTTGCAGCTGTCGGCGTCCCAGGAGATTGATCGCCTGGGCGAAGCTGGTGATTGCCGTGCGCGGTGCGATGGCGGCCGAGTTGACCAGGCGCAGCAGGCTGTAGGAAAGCTTGGCCTCCTGGCGCAGGACGGCCTCCAGTTCGCTGGTTTCTGCATCGGAAGCAACCAGGGAGAGGAGTTCGAGCAGCCGAAGCCGGGAGGTATCGGGCGGGTTGCTGTCGTTGCTGGGGGTGACCAGGTATTCCCCGGTCGTCATCGTGCATCCGTTACTCAGCGCCCATTGCCGTTCCTGGGAATTGCGCAGGTCGGTCATCACGATCGCGCTACGCGTTGCCATGCCGATCAGGGTGAACGGCGGCAGACTACGGGCATGGGCACTGGCAATCAGCAGGTAATGCCATTCGCCGCTGCCTGGCAGGCCTTTTTCCGCGGAGGCGATCAGGCCGATTTTGCATTTGGCTTGGCGCAGAGAGGCTTCCTGTTCGGCCAGTTGGGCAATGTCCGCAGCGGGCGGATTGGCCGGAAAGGTCGGAATGAGCGAGATCGGGCCGCCCGCTTCCGGCGATACGCCGTTGGCCGGCAGAAACCATGGATGGCGATGATCGAATTCGGCACATTGCGCCGAGTTGTTCAGATGCTCGAGCAGTCCGGAGCAATCTGCGCTGCTACTGGTTTCAAGCAGGTAGGCATGCCACGCATCGTCGGCCCCCAGAAGGGGATGCAGAAAATAAGCTGTTCTGAACATGACGTTTGTATTCACTTTCATTGTGAATTTTAACATTTTGTCGAGTGTCTGAACTGATTCTGATCAACTCCCGGTGACCGCCTATAATGATTCCCATGATTCCAGTCTATTGGCCATTGGCCAGCCATGCCCTGGCGCAGAACGATCCGGTCATGGCTGTTCTGATCGAAAGATATGCCGGCTTGAGCCTGGTGTCGCGTGGCGATCCGTTCTCGACGCTGGCACGTTCCATCGTCGGGCAGCAGATCTCGGTGAAAGCTGCAGATGCGGTCTGGGGCAGGTTTCTCGCACTGGTTGGAGAGGTCCGGCCCGAGGGTGTCCTCCAGCTCGGCGAGGCAGGCTTGGATGGCTGTGGTCTGTCGCGGCGCAAGGTCGAGTATGTGTGCGATCTGGCCCGCCATTTCGTCGATGGGCGGCTCGATCCGTCTATTTGGGGCGGGCTCGACGATGCAACCCTGATTCGGGAGCTATGCGCCGTGCGTGGCATCGGTCGATGGACGGCCGAGATGTTCATGATCTTCAATCAAATGCGCCCGGATATCTTCCCGGTCGATGATCTCGGTGTTCAGAGAGCGGTGTGCGAGCACTATTTTTCCGGCGCCAGGCAGCCGCCTCGGTTGTTGTCCGAATTCGCCAAACGCTGGCAGCCGTGGCGTACGGTGGCGACCTGGTACCTCTGGCGCAGCCTCGATCCGGTGCCGGTTGAGTACTGACACGGCGGTGTGTCGCCCTTTGGGTTAAAATGCGCGCCAGTTCAAGAAACGAGTTGTCCATGAAAACCAGTTTTCTCGACTTCGAGCAGTCCATTGCGGACCTCGAGGCAAAGATTGAAGAGTTGCGCTTCGTGCAGGATGATTCAGCGGTCGATATTTCGGAGGAAATCGAGCGTCTGGAGCAGAAAAGCTCGCAACTGACCAAGGATATCTACAGCAAATTGTCGCCCTGGCAGAGCTCCCAAGTGGCGCGCCATCCGCAGCGTCCCTATACGCTCGACTACATTTCGCTGATTTTCACCGATTTCGAAGAGCTGCATGGTGATCGGGCATTTGCCGACGATCATGCCATCGTCGGTGGCTTGGCGCGTTTCAATGGCCAGCCTGTTGTCGTTATCGGCCATCAGAAGGGACGCGATACCAAGGAAAAGATTTACCGCAACTTCGGTATGCCGCGTCCTGAAGGCTATCGCAAGGCGCTGCGCCTGATGAAGCTGGCCGAGAAATTCGGCTTGCCGGTGATGACCTTCGTCGATACGCCGGGCGCTTATCCCGGTATCGATGCGGAAGAGCGCGGGCAATCGGAAGCCATCGGTCGCAACCTCTACGTGATGGCCGAACTGAAGGTGCCGGTAATCGTCACCATTATTGGTGAAGGTGGTTCGGGTGGTGCGCTGGCCATCGCCGTCGGGGATGTTGTCCAGATGCTCCAATACTCGACCTATTCAGTGATTTCGCCGGAAGGTTGCGCCTCCATCCTGTGGAAAAGCGCCGAAAAAGCACCTGAAGCTGCTGAAACCATGGGGATCACGGCGCAACGTCTGAAAACCCTGGGCCTGGTCGATCGCATCGTCAATGAGCCGCTGGGCGGCGCTCATCGCGATCCTGCAGCCATGGCTCAATCCCTGAAAAAAGCCTTGCAAGATGCGCTGAAACAGTTGTCGGGATTGTCTACCAAGGAACTGCTCGAAGCTCGCTACGAGCGGCTGATGGGTTATGGCCGCTTCAAGGAACAACCGGTCGTCTGACCTGAAGACCCGCATTGACGCGTTCCTGGTTGAGCGCGTCGCAGTGGGCGAGCGTATCTGTGTTGGCTTGTCGGGCGGCTGCGATTCAGTCGTCCTGCTGCATTTGCTGGCTGCCGGGACGTTCAGGGAGCGTCTTTCGGCGATTCACGTGCATCATGGCCTGTCGGCCAATGCCGACGCCTGGCTGGCGCATTGTGCCGATTACTGCGTTTCCTTGGGCGTGCCGCTGCGCGTGCATCATGCGCATGTCGATCGCTCTAGTCGCGAGGGGTTGGAAGCGGCGGCTCGGCGTGCCCGCTATGCGGCTTTTGCCGAATGCGGCGCCGATATCCTGCTTGTGGCGCAGCATCGAGGCGACCAGGCGGAAACGCTACTGTTCAACCTGGTGCGCGGTGCGGGCGTGATTGGCGCAGCAGCCATCCCGGTCGAGCGAAAAACCGACAGGCTGCGTATCTTGCGCCCCTTGCTCGGAGTGCCGCGTGCTGAGGTCGAGGATTATGCCAAGGCACAGGGCTTGTCTTGGGTGGAGGATGAAAGTAATGAAGATCGTGCTTTCAGTCGAAATTTTCTCCGGCACGAAATTCTTCCGGTTCTGGCCGAGCGTTTTCCAGGGGCTGAGGCCGGCCTGGCGCAAGCGGCCGAAAATTTTGCCGAGGCAGCCTTGTTGCTGGATCAATTGGCCAGTCTTGACTGGGATGGTGTGGCTGACGGCCAGTCTGCAACAATGCGCTGCCTGCGCGAGCTTTCGCCGACAAGAATCAAGAACCTATTGCGTTATCGCTTGCGCTGCCTCGGTTGGCGGGTGCCGGATGCCTCCCGGCTGAATGAATTCGCCCGTCAACTGCGGCAGGCGGGGCCGGATAGGCATCCCGAATTGATACTGCCGGAGGGAGCCATGCGTGTCGCTCAAGGGCGGCTGATCTGGGCAGCAAAATAAATACATTCTGTTACTGACCAGCATTCCGTGGTGCTGGGCGTTCAGTTACAATCACCGGATCATTTTCTCCTAGCTAGGCCATGATTACTGGATCCATTGTTGCCATTGTTACGCCCATGCACGAGGACGGAAGCCTCGATTTTGCCTCCTTGCGTAACCTGGTCGACTTTCACGTGCGCGAAGGTAGCGACGCGATCGTTATCGTTGGTACTACCGGCGAATCGCCGACGGTCAATGTCGAAGAGCATTGTGAACTGATCAAGGTTGCAGTCGAACATGCGGCCGGCCGGATTCCTGTAATCGCGGGTACCGGAGCGAATTCGACCGCCGAAGCCATCGAGTTGACCGAGTTTGCCAAGAAGGCCGGGGCCAACATGGCCTTGTCGGTGGTGCCGTACTACAACAAGCCGACTCAGGAGGGGCTCTATCGTCATTTCAAGGCGATTGCCGAGGCTGTCGATCTGCAAGTGCTGCTCTACAACGTGCCGGGTCGAACCGTAGCCGACATGTCCAACGATACGATCTTGCGCCTGGCGCAAGTGCCGGGGATCGTTGGGGTCAAGGATGCGACTGGCAATTTCGACCGTGCCTGTGACTTGATCGTCCGTGCGCCAAAGAATTTTGCCCTCTATAGCGGCGACGACATGACCTGCGTATCGACCATCATGATGGGGTTCCACGGCAATATCTCGGTGACGGCCAATGTTGCCCCGCGATTGATGCACGAGATGTGTGTGGCTGCCGCGGCTGGGGATGTTGCCAAGGCGCGGGAAATTCAGTTCAGGTTGCTCGGCCTGCATCGTGATTTGTTCTGCGAGGCCAATCCGATTCCGGTCAAATGGGCTGTTCACAAGCTTGGCTTGATGCCGAACGGTATCCGGTTGCCGCTGACGACGCTCACGGAGGCGGGGCAAGCGCGCGTGCTCGCTGCTTTGCAGCAAGCTGGTCTGGTCGGCTGAGGAAAAGGATATGCGTATGAATCGTCGTTCGTTATCCGCGCTGACGCTCGCCGTGCTCACGGGTGCCGTTGCCGGTTGTGGTCTTATGCCTGAGTCGCGCAAAATCGACTACAAATCGGCTGGTAAAGCCCCGACTCTGGAAGTGCCGCCAGACCTGTCCCAGGTTTCTCGCGATGATCGCTACCTTGTTCCTGATATCGGGGGTAAGGGCAGTGCGACGTTTTCAGCCTATAGTGCTGATCGCTCTGCGGCAAACCAAGCACAAAACTCGGTTGTTCTGCCGCAAGTCGACAAGGTCCGTGTCGAGCGGTCCGGAACTCAGCGTTGGCTGGTCGTGGCAGCTCCGGCTGACAAGTTGTGGGATAACGTAAAGGAATTCTGGCAGGAGCTTGGCTTCATCATTTCCATTGAGCGTCCCGAAGCGGGGGTTATGGAGACAGATTGGGCCGAGAATCGCGCCAAGATTCCGGATGACCTGATTCGCAGTACGCTGGGTAAACTACTTGATTCCCTGTATTCGACTGGCGAGCGGGATAAGTTCCGTACGCGCTTCGAATCGGGGGCCGAGCCAGGGACGACGGATGTCTACATCAGCCATCGTGGTATGGAAGAGGTCTATACCTCATCAGCCAGGGACGACACCCGCTGGCAGCCGCGGCAGCCTGACCCGGAACTGGAAGCGGAGATGCTGCGCCGCCTGATGGTTCGACTGGGGGCCGAAGACAAGCGTGCGGAGGCGGCTGTGGCTGCGACAGCAAAAACAGAGCCCAAGGCCAAGTTGGCAGTATCCGACGGTGGGAAGCTTGAACTCTCAGAGCGTTTTGATCGCGCTTGGCGTCGGGTTGGTTTGGCTCTTGATCGAGTTGGTTTCACGGTTGAAGATAGGGATCGTTCGCGCGGCCTTTATTTCGTTCGCTATGTTGATCCCGAAGTCGATAACCGGAAGAAGGACGAAGGCTGGATGTCCAAGTTGGCATTCTGGAAGAGTGGCTCCCCTCCTGTTGATAACAGGGTGCAGTATCGTATCCATGTTTCGGAAACCGGTGGTCAGAGTGTTGTTCAAGTCCTGACTAGCGAGGGGGGGAACGATCGATCCGAGACGGCCAAGCGTATTCTTAACCTCTTGCTGCAGCAGTTGCAGTAGGTTTTACGCCTGACCAGGAAAGTCAAAAACCCGGCGTTGGCCGGGTTTTTTCTGTTTACTTTCAACTCATTTTCATACGGTAGCGCGGATTTTGAAAATAAGTTAACAAAAAAACGGGGCCTAAGCCCCGTTTTTCGTTGCAGCGAAGCCTGATTACTTCTTGGCTTCCATGCCGGCCATGCCAGCTTGCTCAGCCGGCTTGGCGGCTTCCATGCCGGCCATGCCAGCTTGCTCGGCCGGCTTGGCGGCTTCCATGCCGGCCATGCCAGCAGGTTGTTCAGCCGGCTTGGCGGCTTCCATGGCGGCCGGTTGAGCCGGAGCCGGAGCGGCAGCAGCCGGTTCTTCCTTCTTACCGCAAGCAGTCAGAGCAACGGCGAGCAGAGCAGCAACGAGAATAGACTTGTTCATGGGATTTCCTTATCGACAAGAACCAATAAAATTTGAATTATCGGAGATCAGGAGCTACCTGATCAGACTGAAATTATAGCATCAATTCGTTCGTTAGTGGCCGAATGGTGCATTGCGCAATGGTAACTGAATATCAATGGTAACTGAATATTACAGTCCGAGCGTCGAACCAGTGGCAGGTTCCCCTCCTTCGGCCCAGATTTCAGCAAACCGGTTGGTGTAGGGGTGGATTTCGTCGGTTTC
This sequence comes from Azonexus sp., assembly GCA_041918795.1. Classification (GTDB taxonomy): domain Bacteria; phylum Pseudomonadota; class Gammaproteobacteria; order Burkholderiales; family Rhodocyclaceae; genus Azonexus. The sequence continues at coordinate 21,393 of JAYRUZ010000008.1, forward strand.
ATCGATCAGCAGTTTGCTGCGGGCCTGGTCGCGATCAAAACGGATTAGGGCGTGGCGCCCGTCGACCAGCAGCATCGCATCGCGCAAATGGGCCAGTTGATCAGGGGTTTGCTGTGCTGCGACCTGATGAGTATAGGTGGCGGATAATTTAGCCAGGCGCGGGTGCTGATGTCGCAGCGGTTCGGCGTTGCGAACCGCGATATGCAGTGCATCGCGCTGCCCACCATGCAGCAGTCGTTCCAGTTGCTCAATCCGTTTTGGGGTGTCGAGTTTCAAGGCGAGCAAATCCTCATCATAGATGCGTATCGAGTGCTCGGCCATTGCTAGCAGGCGGTCTATGGCCAACTGGTAGTCAGCCCAGGAGGTGATCAGTTCGCGAGACATGGCGCTTAGTGTAACCGATTGATAGAATTCGCGCTTTTTTCGGAGACGAGCGTGCCGATCGGGATCATCGAGTCATTGGATCATGAGGCGAGAGGGATTGCTCGCCAGGAAGGCAAGGCAGTCTTCGTCGATGGGGCCTTGCCAGGTGAGACGGTCGAGTACGCCAGTTTTCGTCGCAAGCCGAACTACGAGTTGGCGCATCTGGTGGAGGTCATCAAGCCATCGAATGCTCGGGTCGAGCCGCGTTGTCCCCATTTCAATATTTGCGGTGGTTGTGCGATGCAGCACCTTGAGCCATCGACTCAAGTGGCGGTGAAGCAGCGCATCCTTGAAGACAGTTTGTGGCACATCGGCCGGGTGCGCCCGGAAACCATCTTGCCGCCGATTCATGGTGAAGCCTGGGGGTATCGTCACAAGGCTCGCCTCGGCGTACGTGACGTCGAAAAAAAAGGCGGCATGCTGATCGGCTTTCATGAGCGAAGAAGCAGTTACATCGCCGATATCCGGGCCTGTCCGATCTTGCCTCAACATGTCTCTGATTTGTTGATGCCTATGCGTGAGATGTTTGCTGCTCTTTCGATTTCCGAAAGTCTGCCGCATGTGGAAGTGGCGGTCGGCGACGAGTGTACCGTGCTGGTTCTACGCATCCTGCGGCCACTGACGAAAAAGGACGAGTCGCTGATCAGGGCGTTTGCCGATCGCTACCAACTGGTGATCTATCTGCAACCAAAAGGGCCGGATACCGCACAACGTTTCTATCCACTGCCGGGACCTGCGCTGACCTATTCGCTGCCAGAATTTAGTGTTTCCTTCGAGTTTCGACCGACTGACTTTACGCAGGTAAACCATGCGGTCAATCGGGTATTGGTGGGGCGGGCCTTGCGCCTGCTCGATCCGCGGCCCGGCGAACGTATTGCCGACCTGTTTTGTGGCTTGGGTAACTTTACGCTACCGATTGCGCGTTCCGGTGCAACCGTTGTTGGTATTGAGGGGAGTTCTGGCTTGGTCAAGC
>JAYRUZ010000009.1:0-21979 GCA_041918795.1 Azonexus sp.
CCATTCGTTTTTTTGATCCAAATCAATGCCTGGGCTGTTCTGAGTTGCGAAGCTGATTTTTCTTGGACAACAAGGGTCTGGAAATGCCCCCACAAACTCAGGCCCCCAACCCGCTGGACATACAGGCACGCGCCGCTTTGGCGGACGCGGCCGCCTCGATGTCGCCCCAGTCGGCGTTGCTCGCCTGGGCCGATTGGGCCTCTCATCTGGCCATCTCGCCCGGCAAGCAATCCGAGTTGGCTGCGCTGGCCCTGGAACAGGCCGCGGCCCTGGCCGGATATCTGCGCGAATGCCTGATGACCGGGCCGGGCGAGGCCCGCGACTGCATCGCCCCCCCTGCCCAGGATCGCCGCTTCGCCGAACTGGAATGGCGCCGCTGGCCATTCAACCTGTGGCACCAAGGATTCCTGCTGAACCAGCGCTGGTGGGAGGCAGCCACCCACGGCGTGGCGGGGGTGGAACGCCACCATGAGAACGTCGTCGCCTTCGCCGCGCGCCAGTGGCTGGATCTGTTCTCCCCCGGGAACCAGTTAGCGACCAATCCCGTGGCGCTGAAACGCACGGCCGAGGAGGCGGGCGCGAACTTGGCGCGGGGCCAGGCCATCCTCGCGGAGAACCTGCAACGGGCGCTCGCCGGGATGCCGCCAGCAGGCACGGAGAACTTCGTGGTCGGCCGCGACGTGGCCGCCACGCCCGGCAAGGTGGTGCTGCGCAATCGCTTGATCGAGCTGATCCAGTACGCGCCGACGACGGCGCAGGTGCGTGCCGAACCGGTGCTGATCGTCCCGGCCTGGATCATGAAGTACTACATCCTGGACCTGTCACCGCACAACTCGCTGGTGAAGTACCTGGTCGACCAGGGCCACACGGTGTTCTGCATCTCGTGGAAGAACCCCGGCGCCGGGGATCGCGATCTCGGCATGGACGATTACCTGGACCTGGGCTTCCGTGCTGCGCTCGGCGCGGTCAACGCGGTCGTGCCCAAACGCAAGGTGCACGCAACCGGCTATTGCCTGGGCGGCACGTTGCTGGCGGTGGCCGCGGCGGCCATGGCCCGCGATGGCGATGACCGCTTGGCCTCGATGACCTTGTTTTGCGCGCAAACCGATTTCAGCGAACCGGGTGAACTGGGCCTGTTCGTCGACGAGAGCCAGGTCGCGCTGCTGGAGGCGCAGATGCAGCAGAAGGGATACCTGAGCGCCGAACAGATGGCGGGCGCCTTCCAGATGCTGCGCTCCTACGACCTGCTGTGGTCGCGCATGGTCAGCGAGTACCTGCTCGGCGAACGCAGGCCCATGAACGACCTGATGGCCTGGAACGCCGATGCCACGCGCATGCCAGCGCGGATGCATTCGCAGTACCTGCATCGACTGTTTCTCAACGACGATCTGAGCGAAGGCCGCTATCCAGTAGACGGTCGACCAGTGTCGCTAGGCGACATCACCCTGCCCGTTTTCAGCGTCGGCACCCTCAGTGACCACGTCGCGCCCTGGCGCTCGGTCTACAAACTGCACTACCTCTCTCCGGCACGGATTACTTTCGTCCTCACGAGCGGCGGCCACAACGCCGGCATCGTCAGTGAGCCAGGGCACCCCAACCGCAGCTTCCGCATCGCCACGCGACCAGCGGGCGGCAACTACATCCCCCCCGACCAATGGCTCGAAACCACGCCTTCGAAGGACGGCTCGTGGTGGCCTGCCTGGGTCGCGTGGCTGCGCAAACATTCCGGAGCGTCCGTCCCGCCTCCGCCCATCGGCGCGCCGCGCAAGGGCTACCAACCCGCCGGCGATGCGCCGGGTTGCTATGTGCTGGAGAACTGACATGGGCATACTCAAAGACAAGAAGGGTCTAGTCATCGGCATCGCCAACCAACGCAGCATCGCCTGGGCCTGCGCCAGGGCGTTCTACAAAGCCGGCGCGACGCTCGGAGGCACTTGGCTCTCAGACAAGTCCCGCCCACATGTCGAACCACTGCTCGATGCTTTGGGTGCGGACATTCGCCGGCCGCTCGATGTATTGGACGATAGCCAGATGCAGGGGCTGTTCGAGGAAGTCCAACGCCGCTGGGGTCGCCTGGACTTCCTGCTCCATTCCATCGCTTTCGCACCCAAGGCTGATCTGCTCGGCCGTCTCGTCGACAGCTCACGTGATGGTTTCGGCGTGGCCATGGATGTCTCCTGCCATTCCTTCATCCGCCTGGCACGCCAAGCCGAGCCGCTCATGACCGAGGGCGGCAGCCTGATCACCATGAGCTATTTGGGAAGCAGCGAAGTCGTGCGGAACTACGGAATCATGGGACCGGTCAAGGCCGCACTGGAATCGGCTACGCGCTATCTCGCCGCCGAACTCGGCCCTGCCGGCATACGCGTCAACGCCATTTCGCCTGGACCGATCCCGACCCGCGCCGCTTCCGGACTGAGCGACTTCGACGCCTTGGTGGCGGACAGTGCGGCACGCGCGCCGATGCGCGGGCCGCTGACCATCGACGACGTCGGTCCGCTGTGCGCGTTCCTCGCCAGCGACGGCGCCCGCGCCATGACCGGCTCCACGCTGTTCGTGGACGGCGGCTATCACATCCTCAACTAGCAGACGGATCTTCAGCCAGTGGCCGCGCAAGCCCCAATCACGCCTTCTCCCGACACGCATGCGGAATCCCATCGTCTCGGCATCGCAGCAGGACTGCTGGCCGTTGCGCTGTCCGGTTGCGCGTCGATGGCCCCCCCTCATGCCACGCCACCGCCTCCCGTACCCGACCACTGGCTCGGCTATGTCGCCGCGGATGCATCGGGTGCCAATGCCGCGGAACTCTCATGGCAGGCGTACTTTCGCGACCCGGTGCTCCAGCGGCTGATCGAAACCGCGCTGGTCAACAACCGCGACCTGCGCGTCGCCGCACTGCGAGCCGAGGAAGCGCGGGCCGCCTTCCGCATCCAGCGGGCCGACCAGTTCCCGGGCTTCGGCATCGACGCGCAGAGCGCGCGGGCGCGGGTGCCGGGCGACCTCAGCGCCACCGGCCAGTCCGTCGTCGCAGGCGAATACCGCGCCGAAGTCGGCCTGAGCAGTTGGGAGCTCGACCTGTGGGGTCGCGTCCGCAACCTGAAGGAATCGGCCCTGCAAAGCTGGCTGGCCACCGACGCCGGGCGCCGCGCGGCCGAGCTCGCATTGATCGGACAGGTCGGCGACGGCTATCTCGGCCTGCGCGAGTTGGACGAGCGTGTCGCCCTGGCGCGTCGGACGGTGCAGACCCGCGAGGAGTCCTACCGCATCTTCAGCCGTCGCCACGAGGTCGGCGCGACCTCCAAGCTGGAACTGACCCAGGTCCAGACCCTGTTGACCCAGGCACAGGCGCTGCTTGCGCAGCTGGAACTCGCGCGAGCCCATCAGCTGCATGCCCTGGGGCAATTGCTGGGAACCCATCCAGGAGCGTTGCCAGAGGCGACACCCTTCGACGAAACCCTGATGCTCGCCGAACTGACGCCGGGACTGCCTTCGGCGGTACTGGCGTCACGGCCGGACGTCGCCGCCGCCGAGCATCTGCTTCGCGGCGCCAATGCGAACATCGGCGCGGCGCGTGCCGCGTTCTTTCCACGCATTGCACTCACCGGCAGCTGGGGCAGCGCGAGCGCGGAACTCGATGGCTTGTTCGAGTCTGGCAGCCGGACCTGGACTTTCATACCAACGTTGTCGCTGCCGATCTTCGATGGCGGCCGGTTGCGCGCCAGCCTGGCGCTAACCGAGGCGCGCCGCCACATCGCCGTCGCCGAGTACGAAAAGACCGTCCAGACGGCGTTCCGCGAGATCGCGGACGCTCTGGCCGCACGCCGCTGGCTGGCCGAACAGCTCCAGATCGCCCAGACCACGCTGGAGGCTCAGTCCGAGCGCACTCGCCTGGCGCAACTGCGCTACGACGCCGGCTCGGCCACCTATCTGGAAGTGCTGGACGCCCAGCGCGACCTGCTCGCAGCCGAGCAGCAGCTGGTGCAGGCACGGCGCGCGGTGCTCTCGAGCCAGGTCGCGCTGTACACGACGCTGGGCGGCGGTTCGGCCGCTCCCTCCTCCAACCAATGACGACTTCCGACGCCATGGCCCTCACCCCTCCCCTGAAAAAGAAACTGCTCACGGCGGCTGTCCTGGCCGGTGTCCTCCTGCTGGCCTGGTGGCTCTGGCGCACCCTGTCCGACGATGGCCCGGGCGAGGGCTTCGTCAGCGGCAACGGCCGCATCGAGGCGACCGAGATCGACGTGGCCACCAAGCTGCCTGGGCGGATCGAGGAAGTCCTGGTAAGCGAAGGCGAGTTCGTCAAAGCCGGCCAACCGCTTGCGCGGATGCAGATCGACACGCTGCAGGCACAGCGCGAGGAGGCAGAAGCCGGCCGCCAGCAGGCGCTGCATGCCGCCGCCGCTGCGGAGGCACAGGTCGCACTGCGGCGCAGCGACGTCGCTGCCGCACAGGCACTGATCGTCCAGCGCGATGCCGAGCTGGACGCCGCGCAACGACGGCTGGCGCGATCGGAAACACTGGCCAAGGAAGGTGCCGCCTCCGGTCAGGAGCTCGACGACGATCGCGCCCGGGTGCGCGGCGCCGAAGCCGCGCTGGCGGCCACCCGTGCCCAGGCGACCGCCGCCGAAGCCGCCGTGAAGGCCGCCGAGGCGCAGGTCGTCGGCGCGCGCTCCAGCGTGGAAGCCGCGGCCGCAACCGTGGCCCGGATCGAGGCCGACTTGGCCGATAGCGTGCTCAAGGCTCCGCGCCGCGGCCGGGTGCAGGTGCGCGTGGCCCAACCCGGCGAGGTGCTCGGTGCCGGCGGTCGCGTGCTCAATTTGCTCGACCTGTCCGACGTCTACATGACCTTCTTCGTGCCCGAGACCGCGGCCGGCCGGATCGCACTCGGCACCGAGGTACGGATCGTGCTCGACACCGCCCCAGACTACGCGATCCCGGCTCGGGTGTCGTTCGTCGCCAGCCAGGCCCAGTTCACGCCCAAAACCGTCGAGACGGCCAGCGAGCGCCAGAAGCTGATGTTCCGAGTACGTGCGCAGATTCCGCCCGAGCTGTTGCAGCAGTACATCGAGCAGGTCAAGACCGGCGTCCCCGGCGTGGCCTGGGTGAAGCTGGATCCGGACGCCGCATGGCCCGCCTCCCTGGCTACCGTCGTAGCGCAGGACTGAGACGCCGCCATGCCGCGTGAGCCCGCTTCCGCCGTCGCACGCTTGCAGGGCGTGCGCCTCCGCTACCACAAAGTCGAGGCACTTGCCGGTATCGATTTGGACGTGCCATCAGGACGTATGGTTGGCTTGATCGGCCCCGACGGTGTCGGCAAATCCAGCCTGTTGTCGCTCATCTCCGGCGCGCGCCGCATCCAGGAAGGCCGCGTCGAGGTGCTGGGTGGCGACATGGCCGAGCGGCGCCATCGCGCGGTCGTCTGCCCACGCATCGCCTACATGCCGCAGGGCCTGGGCAAGAACCTCTATCCCACGCTCTCAGTGGAGGAGAACCTGCAGTTCTTCGCGCGGCTGTTCGGCCACGATGCGGCCGAACGCCGCCGTCGCATCAACGAGCTCACCCGCGCCACCGGCCTGCACCCGTTTCTCGCCCGACCGGCCGGCAAGCTGTCCGGCGGCATGAAGCAGAAGCTCGGCCTGTGCTGCGCGCTGATCCACGATCCCGACCTGCTGATCCTCGACGAGCCCACCACCGGCGTGGACCCGCTGGCGCGTGCCCAGTTCTGGGACCTGATCTCGCATATCCGCAGGCAGCGCCCCGGCATGAGCGTGATCGTGGCCACGGCCTATATGGATGAAGCCCAGCGGTTCGACTGGCTGGTGGCGATGGACGCGGGCATGGTGCTCGCCACCGGCACGCCGCGGAACCTGCTGGAGCGCACCGGCGCCGAATCGCTGGAAGCGGCCTTCATCCGCCTGCTGCCGGAGGAGAAGACCCGCGGCCACGTCGCGGTGGCTATTCCTCCACTACGGACGGACGAGGACGACATAGCCATCGAGGCGCAGGACCTAACCATGCGCTTCGGCGACTTCGTCGCAGTCGATCACGTGTCCTTCCGCATTCGGCGCGGCGAGATCTTTGGCTTCCTCGGCTCCAACGGCTGCGGCAAGACCACGACCATGAAGATGCTGACCGGCCTGCTGCCGGCAAGCGAGGGCAAGGCCTGGCTGTTTGGCCGCGAAGTCGACCCGAAGGATATCGGTACGCGCCGCCGCGTTGGCTACATGTCGCAGGCGTTCTCGCTGTACGGCGAACTCACGGTGCGCCAGAACCTGGTTCTGCACGCGCAGCTGTTCAACGTTCCCAAGACGGACATACCGCAGCGGGTGGACCAGATGGTGGAGCGCTTCGGCCTGGCCGGCGTGCTCGACAGCCTGCCCGAGAGCCTGCCGCTGGGCGTGCGCCAGCGGCTCTCGCTGGCGGTGGCGATGGTGCACCGGCCCGAGCTGCTGATCCTGGACGAGCCGACTTCGGGCGTGGATCCGGTGGCGCGCGACGCGTTCTGGCGTCTGCTGGTGGAGCTGTCGCGGCGCGACAAGGTCACCATCTTCATCTCCACCCACTTCATGAACGAGGCCGAGCGCTGCGATCGCATGTCGATGATGCACGCCGGCAAGGTACTCGACAGCGACGCGCCGGCTAGGCTGGTGGAGAAACGCGGCGCCAGGACGCTGGAGGACGCCTTCATCGGCTACCTGATCGAAGCCGGTGGCGACGCGCCTGCCGGGGATGAAGAAGACGGGGACACGACCGTGCCCACACCGGCGGAAGCCAGCGGGCACGCCGCCGTCCACGACAAACGCCGCCCGTTCAGCCTGCAGCGCATGGTCGCCTACCTGTGGCGCGAGGCGCTGGAACTGCGACGCGACCCGGTCCGGGCGACCCTGGCCCTGGGCGGCTCGATCCTGCTGATGTTCGTGATCGGCTTCGGCATCAGCATGGACGTCGAGGACCTGCGCTTCGCGGTGCTCGACCGCGACCAGACCACGCTCAGCCGCGACTACGCGCTGCAGCTGTCGGGCTCGCGCTACTTCATCGAACGCCCGGCGATCGTCGACTACGAGGACCTGGACCGGCGCATGCGCAGCGGCGAGCTGTCGCTGGCGATCGAGATCCCTCACGGCTTCATGCGCGACGCGCTGGCCGGGCGCCAGGTGGAGATCGGCGCCTGGGTCGATGGCGCCATGCCGATGCGCGCGGAGACCGCACAGGGCTACGTACAGGGCATGCACCAGCACTGGCTGGCCGCGCAGGCCGCCGATCGCGTCGGCACGCTGCCGGCCGGCGCCAACGTGCAGACCCGGTTCCGCTACAACCCCGACGTCAGGAGCCTGCCGGCGATGGTGCCCGCGGTCGTCCCGCTGCTGCTGTTGCTGCTGCCGGCGATGCTGACCGCGCTGGCCGTGGTGCGCGAGAAGGAAACCGGCTCGATCAACAACTTCTACGTCACCCCGGTCACCCGTACCGAGTTCCTGCTCGGCAAGCAGCTGCCGTACGTGGGCCTGGCGATGATCAACTTCCTGTTGATGAGCTTGCTGGGGGTCACGGTGTTCGGCGTGCCGGTCACCGGCAGCTTCCTCACGCTCGCGCTGGCGGCGCTGGTCTTCAGCTTCGCTTCCACCGGCATGGGCCTGCTGGCGTCCTCGGTGACCCGGAGCCAGATCGCGGCGATGTTCATCGCGATGGTCGGCACGATCCTGCCGGCCACCCAGTTCTCCGGCCTGATCGATCCGGTGTCCTCGCTCGAGGGCGCCGGCAGGCTGATCGGCCAGGTCTATCCGGCCACCCACATGGTCACCATCAGCCGCGGCGTGTTCAGCAAGGCGCTGGGGTTCGCCGACCTGACCGGCGCGTTCTGGGCGATGCTGCTGTCGGTGCCGGTCATCCTGGGCATCTCCATCGCGCTGCTGCGCAAGCAGGAGCGCTGAGATGAAGGCCCGCCACCTCGCCAACATCTACCGGCTCGGCGTCAAGGAGCTGTGGAGCCTGTGGCGCGACCCGATGATGCTGGTACTGATCGTCTACGTGTTCACCGGCGCGGTCTACATGGCCGCCACGGCGATGCCCGAGACCCTGCACAAGACCCCGATCGCGATCGTCGACGAGGACGACTCGCCGCTGTCCCGGCACATCGTCAGCGCGTTCTACCCGCCGCAGTTCATCGTGCCGGAGATGATCCCGATGTCCGGGATGGATCCGGGCATGGACGAGGGCCGCCACACCTTCGCCCTGTACATCCCGCAGGGGTTCCAGCGCGACGTGCTGGCCGGACGGTCCCCCGAACTGCAGCTCAACGTCGACGCCACCCGCATGAGCCAGGCCTTCGCCGGCAGCGGCGCGGTGCAGCAGATCGTGCTCGGCGAGGTCAACGAATTCGTCCAGCGCCAGCGCGGCGGTTCGGCGCCGCCGGTGGACCTGGCGCTGCGGGCGCGCTTCAACCCGGCGCTGGACAAGAGCTGGTTCGGCGGCCTGATGCAGATCATCAACTACATCACCATGCTGTCGATCGTGCTCACCGGCGCGGCGCTGATCCGCGAGCGCGAGCACGGCACCATCGAGCACCTGCTGGTGATGCCGGTCACCCCCACCGAGATCATGCTGTCCAAGGTCTGGTCGATGGGACTGGTGGTGCTGGTGGCATCGGCACTGTCGGTGAACGTCGTGGTGCGCGGACTGATCGGAGTGCCGATCGAGGGCTCGCTACCGCTGTTCTTCGCCGGCGCGGCGCTATGCCTGTTCGCGACCACCTCGATGGGCATCTTCCTGGCGACCCTGGCGCGCAACATGCCGCAGTTCGGCATGCTGATGATGCTCACGCTGCTGCCGCTGCAGCTGCTCTCCGGCGGCAGCACGCCGCGCGAGAGCATGCCCGAACTGGTGCAGAACCTCATGCTGGTCGCACCCACCACCCATTTCGTCGAAGTCGGCCAGGCGATCCTGTATCGCGGCGCCGGCATCGACGTCGTCTGGAAACCGTTTCTGTGGCTGGCGATCATCGGCGCTGTGCTGTTCGCCCTGTCGCTAGCCCGCTTTCGCAAAACCATCAGCCGGATGGCGTGATGGACCACATGCATGGATGCGCCAAATTCCACATCGAGGTGATCGACATGAGCAAGATGAATCTGCCGTTGGATCTGTACAAGGCGAACCTAGAATTGCAAGCCAGACTCGGCAAGCTGTTCCAAGAGGGCGGCAAGCAATGGCTCGACTACGGCTACCGGTTGGTCAATGACGGCATTGCAGAAACCGATGCGGAGATCGAACAGGTTTTGCGGTCCGAGGATTGGCAGAAGCTGGCGACCCTGCCCGCCGAATCGTTCTGGCGCCAACTACAACAGCGCTTTGGCGACAGCCAAGCCGCCACGCAGATGGCCGTCACTGCGCAGGCCGGCTTCGTCCGCGGCCTGCAGGAAGCCGTGCAAGCATGGCAGAAGCAGACCACGGAAGCGTTGGGAACTGTTGCGTCGACCACCGCGTTCGGCGACCCCACATGGAGCAATCTGTTCAAACCGTGGGAGCAACTGCTGCCGACCGGTTCCACCGGCCAGACAGCATCAGGAAAGCCTGCCACGAAAGGCAGCAGGTGAACGATCATGGGACACCCGCGCACTGCTTTGGTTACTGGTGGGATGGGGGGACTGGGCGAGGCCATCGCCCGGACCCTGCATGACGCCGGCCACACCGTCCTTGTCACGCACTCGCGCAGCGATGAAGCCGCCTCGACCTGGCTGAAAAAGGAAGCCGATGCTGGCTACACCTTCGTGTCCTACGACGTGGACGTGTCCGATTGGATCTCGTGTCGGCGTATGGGTCAGCGCATCGTCGCCGACGGCCACGGCGTCGACATCCTGGTCAACAACGCCGGCATCACCCGCGATGCCACCTTCCGCAAGCTCAGCAAAGAGAACTGGGACGCGGTACTGCGGGTGAATCTGGACTCAATGTTCAACGTCACCAAGCTGGTCATCGACGGCATGCTCGAGCGCGGCTGGGGCCGGATCGTCAACATTTCCTCGATCAACGGCGACAAGGGCCAATTCGGCCAGACCAACTACTCCGCCGCCAAAGCCGGCATCCATGGCTTCACCAAGGCGTTGGCACAGGAGGTCGCCCGCAAAGGCGTGACCGTCAACACCGTCTCGCCGGGCTACCTCGCAACCCAGATGGTAATGGCTGTTCCCGAGGACGTCCGCAACCAGATCGTCGCCGGCATCCCGGTCGGCCGGCTCGGCCGGCCCGAGGAAATCGCCGCGCTGGTCGGCTTCATCGCCAGCGAGCCGGCCGGGTTCCTGACCGGCAGCAACCTCTCGATGAACGGCGGCCAGCATATGCGTTGACAGCCTGGGCGCCGCACCGAACCGGCGCGGCCCATCCTCTCCTCCCCCTCACATTCGAGTCTCCCATGCGCGACATTGCCATTCTCGCTGCCACCCGCACCGCTATAGGCGGCTTCCAGGGCGGCCTGTCCACCCTGCCCGCCCACACGCTGAGCGCTCATTTGATCCGCACGATCCTGGAAGACATCGGCGTGCAACCGTATCAGATCGACGAGGTGATTCTCGGCCAGATCCTCACCGCCGGCAGCGGCCAGAACCCAGCCAGGCAAGCCGCCGTGCAGGCGGGCCTGCCTTTTGAGGTCCCGGCGATGACGATCAACAAACTGTGCGGCTCCGGCCTCAAGGCCGTGCATCTGGCCGCGCAGGCGATCGCGCTGGGCGACGCCGACCTGGTACTGGCCGGGGGGCAGGAAAGTATGAGTCTGGCCCCCTACGTGCTGCCCAAGGCGCGCACCGGGCTGCGCCTGGGTCACGCGCAGTTGGAGGACAGCCTGATCCGCGACGGCTTGACCGATGCCTTCCACGACTACCACATGGGCATCACCGCCGAGAATCTCGCCGAGCGCTACGGCATCACACGCGAGGCGCAGGACGCGTTTGCGGCGGGCTCACAGCAGAAGGCGCTCGACGCCATCGCCGCGGGCCGCTTCAAGGCCGAGATCACCCCGATCGAGATTCCGCAACGCAAGGGAGATGCGGTGGTGGTCGATACCGACGAGCAGCCGCGCGCCGGGACGACTGTCGCGTCGCTGGCCAAGCTCAAGCCCGCGTTCAAGCCGGACGGCACGGTCACGGCCGGCAATGCCTCGACGATCAACGACGGTGCGGCCGTGCTGCTGCTGGCCAGCGCTGAGAAGGCCAAGGTTCTCGGCCTGCCGGTACTGGCGTGGATCAAGGCTTGGGCGAGCGCTGGCGTCGATCCGGCGGTCATGGGTATCGGCCCGGTGCCGGCCACCAGACGCACGCTTAAGGAAGCTGGCTGGATGCTGGGCGAGTTGGATCTGATTGAGGCCAACGAGGCGTTTGCTGCGCAGTCGCTCGCAGTGGCCAAGAACCTCGAATGGGACATGGACAAGGTCAACGTCAATGGCGGCGCCATCGCGTTGGGCCATCCGATCGGCGCATCCGGCGCACGTGTGTTGGTGACGCTGATCCACGAAATGATCCGGCGCGACCGACACAAGGGCCTGGCCACGCTGTGCATCGGTGGCGGGCAAGGCGTCGGCATCGCGATCGAACGCTGAAGGAGGTGGTCATGGACAAGACATCCGCCGCATCCGGCCAGGACTGGAGCCGCTGGCTGATGGATCCGGCCGGACTGGGCGCCGCCGCCGTCGAATACGCCGTCGATTCCTGGCAGCGTACGCTGCTCTATGCCGATGTGCGCCGCGAGCGCGGCAACCAGTACCGGGAGCACCTGCGTGAGCGCGCGCCCAATGTGCTGGGCTTCGAGGCCGAACCGGTGCTGTCCGGGCTGGACCTGCCGCGACCAGTGAACTACGGGCTCGCGCGCATCCTGCCGCCTGAAGGCATGCCGACCGATCCGACCAAACGGCCGTTCGTCGTCGTCGATCCCCGTGCCGGCCACGGTCCGGGCATCGGCGGCTTCAAACCCGACAGCGAGATCGGAGCTGCGCTGCAGGCGGGCCATCCGTGCTACTTCGTCGGCTTCCTGCCCAACCCGGTGCCGGGGCAGACGGTCGAGGACGTGATGCGTGCCGAGGCCGCGTTCGTGCGCGAGGTCGGCAAACTGCACCCAGACAGTACCGGCAAGCCTGCGGTGATCGGCAACTGCCAGGCCGGGTGGCAGATCCTGATGACCGCCGCTGTGTGGCCCGAACTATTCGGCCCGATCATCGTCGCCGGCGCGCCACTGTCGTACTGGGCCGGCGACAACCCGATGCGTTACGGCGGCGGATTGACCGGCGGCAGCTGGCTGACCGCGCTGGCCAACGATCTCGGCGCCGGCCGCTTCGACGGCGCATGGCTGGTGCAGAACTTCGAGAACCTGGATCCGGCCAACACCCTCTGGTCCAAGCAGTACAACGTTTACGCCCACGTCGATACCGAGGCAGCGCGCTATCTCGGATTCGAGAAGTACTGGGGCGGCCATGTACTCCTCGACGGCGGCGAGATGCAGTACATCGTCGACAACCTGTTCATCGGAAACAAACTCGCGACAGCCGAACTGGTGACGTCCGACGGCGTACGCATCGATCTTCGCAACATCCGATCGCCGATCGTGGTGTTCTGCTCCTACGGCGACAACATCACCCCACCCGGACAGGCGTTGGGCTGGATCACCGACCTGTACCGCGACGATCGCGACCTGATCTCACACGACCAGACCATCGTTTACGCCACCCACGACAGCATCGGCCACCTGGGCATCTTCGTTTCCAGCAACGTCGGACGAAAGGAACACCGCAAGCTTGCCAGCAACATCGATCTGATCGATATGCTGCCCGCCGGCGTCTTTCAGGCTGTGGTCGGGGATGCACCACCCGGCATGGAAGGTGAATTGGCTGACGATCCGTTCCTGCTGTCGATTCGTGGGCGCAGCGTCGAGGACGTGCGTGCGATCGTGCAACCGGACACCGCCTCCGAGCGACGCTTTGCCGCGGCCGCACGGGTGTCCGAGATCAATCTGGCGCTGTACCGGAACTTCCTGCAGCCCTGGGTTCGTTCGCTGTCGACGCCATGGTCGGCACGCTGGTTGCAATCGCTGCACCCGATGCGTACCGGCTATGAAGCCTGGTCGGACGAACATCCGCTGGCGCCAATGGTCGCCGGACTGGCCAAGCGCCTGCGCCAGGAACGCAGCCAGGTCTCGCCGGACAATCCATTCCTGCAGACGGAAGCAGCGATGTCACAGGCAGTCGAGCAATTTCTCGATCGCTACCGCGACCATCGCGATCAGATCTACAGAACCGCATTCGAAACGATCTACGGATCGCCCTGGATGCAGGCTTTGGCAGGCCAGAGCGTGGACGAGACGACCCCGCCACGACCGCATCCCGGCGATTCGCCCGAGCATCGCGCCTTTATCGAGCGCACCATCGTGCAACTGCACGCCTTGTTCGACCAAGGCGGGCTGAACGAGGCAGGCTTGCGTGCGCTCACCTTCGTGCTGCTGGCGCGTGGCGAGGCCGACGAGCGCCTATTCCGCTACGCCGCGAACCTGGTGCAGGCGCATGGCGGGACAAACCTCGCGCACGATGACGTGCGCGAGCGCGTCCGCACCCAGGCTTTGCTGATGCGCATGGATGTGGAGGCAACCATCTCCGCCCTACCGGCGCTGCTTGCGGACGCGACAGCCGAACAGATCAGGGCGACCGCCATGGCGGTCCGCGACATCGTCGAAAGCGGCGGCGCACTGCCTGCCAACGAGCGCCAGCGCCTGGACCGAATGCTCGCAATCTTCGAGACCGCGTGCAGCGCCGCGACAGTGCGTGCGCAAGGCCTCGCCAAGCGCAAGAAGGCTCCGGCGCCACCCCAGACAAAGACCGCGCGACGCCGCGCGAAGCAAGGCGTTCCTACGCGTCGGCCACGGCGTTGACCCGCCACATATCACCCGTCGACTGGACCCGCACCATGACACGACCCGACAACGGCCTACAGACGCTCAGCAACCGTACGTTCGACGAAATCCAGCTTGGCGAAAGCGCCAGCATCGAGCGCATTCTGACCTCCGAAGACATCCAGCTGTTCGCACTGCTCTCGGGCGGCGTTGATCCCGATCGCATCGACCAACGGGATGCGGCATCAGACCACTCACAAACAGTCATCGCCCACGGGATGTGGGCCGGCGCGCTCATAGCGTCCGTCATCAGCTCACGACTTCCGGGACCGGGCACGGTCTATCGCGCCCAGACGCTGCGCTTCCTGACATCGGCCCAGGTCGGCGACCAGCTGACGATACTTGTCACGGTATCCGCCAAGGATTCGGCGAGGCGGGGCCTGACGCTGGCCTGCACTTGCAGCAACCAGGACGGGCAACCTGTCGTCGAGGGTGAGGCGGACGTCATCGCACCGAGCGAGCGTATCATCCGCAAGCGCATCACTCTGCCGGAGGTCAGGATCAGCGTCGCCGGTGATGACGGGCTCGAGCGCCTGCTCGCGCACGTGCGACCGCTGGCGGCCGTCCGCGTGGCCATCGTGCATTCCTGCGACGCGGCCAGCCTGTCGGCCGCTCTCGATGCGCGCGCTGCCGGCTTGATCGATCCGGTACTGGTCGCCCCGCGCGCGAAGCTCAAGGCGATCGCCGCGCAGGAAGGCCTCGATCTGTCGGATATCGCCATAGAGGATGTCCCGCACAGCCACGCCGCCGCCGCACGTGCCGTAGAGCTGGCGCGCGATGGCGCGGTCGAGGCCTTGATGAAGGGTAGCCTGCACACCGACGAACTGATGGCCGCGGTCGTGGCCTCGACATCGGGGCTACGCACCAAGCGCCGCGTCAGTCACTGCTTCGTGCTGCAGACGCCGCGATACCCGCGGCCGTTCATCGTCACCGATGCCGCTATCAACCTTGCGCCGACGCTGGAACAGAAGGCGGATATTGTTCGCAACGCAATCGACCTCGCCCATGTCATCGGCGTGGCTAAGCCAAAGGTGGCGATCCTCGCCGCGGTGGAAACCGTCAGCCCATCGATGCCCGCCACACTCGACGCTGCCGCGCTGTGCAAGATGGCGGACCGCGGTCAGATCGAAGGCGGCGTACTTGACGGTCCACTCGCGTTCGACAACGCGGTGTCCATTGCTGCCGCGCGGATCAAGGGCATCGAATCTCAGGTCGCGGGCCAGGCGGACATCCTCGTCGTGCCGGATCTAGAGAGCGGCAATATGCTCGCCAAGCAGTTGATGTACATGGGCGATGCCGCCAGCGCCGGCATCGTGCTCGGCGCAAAGGTGCCCGTCATCCTGACCAGCCGCGCCGACTCGCGCGAATCGCGCATCGCCTCCTGTGCCATCGCACTGATGTTGGCGCATCGCTACCGGTCCGTACCGCCATGAGTTTGGATCCCCGTCCCGCTTCATGTGCGGCGCCGGATCGCTTTTAACCCTCACACCTTCCCTCAGGAATAGCGCCATGAACAATGCCCAGCCCACAGCGTCCCCTGGCCGAGTCGAGCCCTTCGTTCCAGGCCGCTTTCAATGGCTGCGTGTGGTCGTCACCGGCGCCGGTTCCGGTATCGGCCTGGCCACCACGGTGCGCATCGCCCAAGAGGGTGGCAGCGTTCTCGCCACCGACGTAGATCCCGCAAGACTCAAAGCGCTGGTCCGGGCCCACCCGGAACTGGATATCACGCCCATCATCGGCGACGTGCGGGACGACCTGCACATCGCCGCGATCGCGGCCGCCTGCGGCGATGTACTCGATGGCTTGGTGAACAACGCCGGCATCAACGACGGGTTCACGCCGCTAGACGAAGTGACCGACGCGCTGTGGGATCAGATCCTTGCGATCAACTTGACGGCGCCGTTCAAGCTCACCCGTGCACTGCTTCCCGCATTGCAGCGCTCGCCCCAGGGAGCGATCGTCAACGTCTCCTCCGAGGCTGGACTGCGCGGCTCGTGCAGCGGCACGGCCTATACCGTCTCCAAGCACGCCCTGCTGGGGCTGACGCGCAGCATCGCCGTCCTCTACGACACGCCACGCTGCAACGCCATCGCACCCGGCGGTGTGGCCACCAATATAGACGGCAAAGTGCGCTCCGAGCGTGGCGCGCAACGGCTGATGCGCGTCAACGAGGCCATTGCCCCGCCGCTGGCGCAACCCGAGCAGTTAGCAGCGGCCATCGCCTTCCTGCTAAGCCGCGACAGCAGCAACATCAATGGCGTGACGCTGCCCTGCGATGGGGGCTGGAACGCGCTATGAGCCGGGGTCTCGTCCTGGCACTGGATCGCGGCTCGTCGAGCATGTTGTTGGTGCATCGCTATCTACCCGCAGCGCCATGAGACGGCACGGTTACATTACTTCCCGTCAAGGAGACTCCCCATGAAGTATTCGTTCGCCGGCCATTCTGTCCTTGTGACGGGCGCAGCATCCGGCATCGGCGAGGCTACCGCCCGCCTGTTGGCCGCCAATGGCCTGTCGGTGGTCGTTTCGGATCTGGACGCCGATGCGGTGCAGCGCGTCGTGGACACGATTGTCTCCGACGGCGGGCGGGCGGTGGCCAACGTCGCCGACGTCGCCAGCGCCGATCAGGTTGCAGCGGCGGTCGACCGCGCGGTGAGCCAGTTTGGTGCGCTGCACTTCGCGGTCAACAACGCGGGCATCGGCGGCAACTCCGGGCCGGCCGGCGAACTGTCACTGGACGCATGGCAGCACGTCATCGACGTCAATCTCAGCGGTGTGGCCTACGGTTTGCGCTATCAGATCCCCGCCATACTGGATGCCGGCGGCGGCGCCATCGTCAACATGTCGTCCATCCTCGGCTTGGTCGGCGACGCCACCAGCGCGGCGTACGTGGCCTCCAAGCATGGGGTCACCGGGCTAACGCGTTCAGCGGCGCTGTCCTGTTCGGACAAGGGTATCCGCATCAACTCGATCCATCCGGGGTACGTAGAAACGCCGATCCTCGGCAGCCTCGACGCCCAGGCGCGTGAAGCCTCCATCGGCCTGCATCCAATCGGCCGGCTGGGCCGTCCCGGGGAAATCGCTCACGCCATCGCCTTCCTGCTCTCGGAGGGCGCGAGCTTCATCACCGGCGCGACCCTGGTCGCCGACGGCGGCTACACCGCACGCTGAGCCCTACCCTTCCGAGCCTTCCCCATGTCCAGCTCTTCTTCCGACGACCTCATCCTGGTCCTGAACTGCGGCTCGTCGAGTATCAAGTTCGCGGTGTTCGACGCCAATGTCGATCCGTTGCCGCGCACGCCGCTCTGGAACGGAAAAGTGCAGGGCATCGGCGGCGGACAACCGGATTTCGGCGAAACCGGCGTCACGCCATTCCCCATCGAACTCGATGCCGAAGATCCTTACCGTACCGCCCTGCAAGTGATTCGCAAACAGGTGGCAGCGCGCATGGGGCGACACCGCATCGTCGCCGTCGCCCATCGCGTGGTGCATGGCGGCAGCAAGTACTTCGCCTCGGCGGTGATCGACGACGACGTGCTGCGCGATCTCAGGAGCTATGTCCCGCTGGCGCCTCTGCACCAGCCATTCGCCCTCGAAGCCATCGGAATTCTGCTTCGCGAACGCCCGGACATCCTCCAGGTCGCCTGCTTCGACACGGCCTTCCACCACACCCTTCCCAAGGTCGAGCAAATCCTGCCGCTGCCTTATGCCGCCTGGCAGCACGGCCTGCGTCGCTACGGCTTCCATGGCCTGTCCTATGCCTACATGGCCACGGCATTGGCCGAGCGCCATGGCGACCTCGCGCGCGGCCGCGCCGTCGTGGCCCACCTCGGCAGCGGCGCCAGCCTCTGCGCCATGCGCGGTCTCCAGAGCGTTGCGACGACCATGGGATTCTCCGCGCTCGACGGGCTGATGATGGGCACCCGTACCGGCGCCCTCGACCCCGGCGCGGTGCTCTACCTGATGGAGGTCGAGAAACTCTCGCTAGATCAGGTCGCACAGCTGCTCTATCGCCAATCAGGCTTGCTGGGAGTGTCCGGTGTGTCTTCCGAGCCGCGCGTGCTGGTCCAGCACGAGCAGGATGAAGGCGAAGCGGGCGAGCGTGCCCGCATCGCGCTCGCACTCTATGTTCGCCGTATCGTCCGCGAGATCGGCGCATTGGTCGCGGTGCTCGGCGGCCTGGACCTGCTGGTCTTCACCGCCGGTGTGGGCGAGCACAGCGCGCCCATTCGGGCACGGATCTGCGCCGACCTTGCCTACCTCGGCTTACGTTTGGATACCAATGCCAACGCCGCCGACGCCGCTGTCATTTCGGGCGAAGACAGCGATGTAATGGTCGGGGTCGAACCTACCAATGAGGAATGGGTTGCCGCAGTCGAAGCGCGCGCAGCTATCTCCCATAGGGCTAGCCCATAACCATGCCTTTTTCTGGTAAGAGAGGACGACTATGCTGACGGGACTGGATGCATCGATTTGGATGATGCTGCTGGTGACTCTGCTGCTCCCGATCACTGCGATAGTGCTACTCAAAGTTGTTTTTCGAAAGCGTGGCGGGATCGGCACAGGCTGGGGTGGAATTCTGGTCGTTATGTTTGCCGGATTGATGGCAGTGGTGGTGATACTCGACAAGGTCGGCCCATGAAAGCGCCGCGCCGGAGCCCGGCATGTCGGTTGTGGTGATGGTGGATAAGAGCGAGGCGCCGTCCTCCTCGGCGGCGATACGACGATGAGTACCTACCGCACGACTCACTGGCATTCGTTCGGGCCACGCTTCAAGCGACTCCTGGCCATGGCAGCCGGCGCGGCGCTGTGGCTGCTCATTGCCGGGTTCACGCTGTGGGGCCTGCTGGCGATACGGTTCCAGACCGAGGGCATCGTCCGATGGGCGGTGCTTGCGGCGTGGTGTTCGGCCAGCATCGCGATGCTGGCATGGCTGGCTAAGCCGAAATGGCGCGATCGCGCGCGCTGGCCCGCCATCGTGTTCGCGATCAGCGGCCTGGCGTTGCTCGGCGGCTGGTTGGCTTTGCGACCTAGCCACGACCGCATCTGGGCCGACGATGTCGCACGCCTGCTGCGTGCCGAGGTGGAAGGCAGCCGGGTGACGCTGCACAACGTCCGCAACTTCGAGTGGCGATCCGAGGACGATTACACGGCTCGCTGGGAAACCCGCGAGTACGATCTCGACCGGGTGGCATCCGCGGACCTGTTCCTGTCGTACTGGATGGGACCGCAGATCGCCCATACGCTGATCTCCTTCGGCTTCGACGACGGTCGCCAGGTCGTTTTTTCGCTGGAGATCCGCAAGGAGCGCGACGAAAGCTTCTCGGCCATCGGTGGCTTCTTCCGCAAATTCGAGCAGATACTGGTCGCCGCTGACGAGCGCGACATCATCCGCACCCGCAGCAATGTACGAGGCGAAGATGTGCATCTGTACCGGCTGAAGATGAGCCGCGACGATCTGCGCCGCTTGTTCCTGGGCTATCTGGCGGACGCGGAAGCACTGCGCCGGGAACCCCGGTTCTACAACACCCTCACCAGCAACTGCACGACGATCGTCTACGACCTCGCACGCAAGATCGCGCCCCGACTGCCGCTCGACTACCGCCTGGTGTTATCGGGATATTTCGCCGAGTACGTGTACGATTTAGGCGGCCTCGCCGATGGTCACGAATCCGCCGAGCTGCAGTTCTCTGGCCACATCAACGACCGCGCCCTCGCTTCGGACTTGAGCGGGGAGGATTATTCAGTGGCGATCCGGCGCGGGGTGCCCGGGATACCCAAACCGAACGAGGAGTGAGATCGCTTCGCCAACCAGACTGCGTGCACTTGAACTGGATCATGCATCCCGACAGGCAGGTCGTCTGTCGTCTGGCGCAGCCGGAGCACGTTCCGGTCCTAACTAGTCCCGGCATCCAGCCCTCTCCTCCGCTGCGGACGATGCAAAGGAGCGCCCGGCGCGCTCCGCGATGTCCTCATGCAGGATGCGGCGCATCTCGAGGATCGCCGGGGCGGTCTCCTGCACACTATGCGCGGAGCGGACGACCTTCTCAGACACCGCGCCTTCCAGGTGTGCGCTCCAGTAGGGCACCAGACCATCGTCGGACTGGGCCAGCGGCACCTTGGGATCGGGTTGGCCGATGATGGAGTGGTAGCTCACGCAGGGCGAGATCGGCAGGTTGGCGGCAGCCTGCACGAACGGGTCGGACCGGTCGAGGTTGTCGATGCTGTTGGGCAACTTCGGCCGCGCGTCGCGCCCCTGCTCCCGGCCGCCATGCGCCAGATCGTCCAACACGTCACCGAAGTTCTCAAACAGTGTCAGTGGGAGGCGTACCATCCGTCCGATCCACCGCGCCATGCGGCCACCGGCCACCTCGGTGCCCCGGTGCGGGGCTGCGATGAAGATCACTCGCTCCACCCCGGGAACGGGCTCGAACCTCAGCATCGGACCGATTCGCTTGCGCACCCTTTGCTCGCGGCTTGCGTCCATATGGCGGTCGGCCACCAACTGATCCCACAGATCTTCGCCGGAGGACGACACCATCAACCGAGAGATCACTCCACCCATGCTGTGGCCGATCAGCACCAGATCGTGCGAAGCCGCTTTGACGCCGTCGGGATCGAAGTGTCGCAGCGCGCCTTCCAGCGTCCTGCGCATGGCGTCCTGGTTGTATGCGATCGGGAGGTTCGTCGGGTAGTAGAACTGCCAGACCTGGAAGTGTTGGCGGATCTCCTCGTCGCCCATCAGTTCGTTGGCCACATTAACCCAAGCTTCCGGGCTGCTCGCCAAGCCGTGGACCATCACAATGACTCGACGGTCCGGATCGTAGGGCTGCATCAGATACAGATGTGGGCGGTCGATGCCGCGTTCACGGCCCAACAAGCTGCGCAGCGACTGCCGATTGAAGCCGGAGCGCGCCAGCCATAACCCATAGCCCGCAGTGAAATTGGCCGACAGCGGGACCTCCTGGCCGTGCAGTTCCACCCGCGACTCCCGATAGGGATCGTGGGTGGTGAGCCGGGCCTCGCGCGCGGACAGCACTTGGGCCAGATCGTCACCCGGAAATTGAAGGAGCGCGGTGACCGCGGCCGCCGGCATCTCGCTCCAGGCAGGTGATCGTTCCAGCGAATGCTCGTCTTCTGCTGCGGCGGTACTTGTGACCGGCATTGTAGTGACTGGGTCGCTCGCCATCACCGCCACCAGTTCGCCACCGAAGCCGTCGCGACGGAAGGTGCTGCGCAGGCCGGCGAACGACAGTGACGACGCCGGCAGCAGTTCCTGCGGCATCGCCAGATATCCCGACCTGCTTTCACCGTCTGGCAAGGCAATCCGCACGCGCCACTTGCTGTCGGCTAGTACGCCATCGCCAGAAAACGCCTGGCCATCACGGTATCGGACGAACAACAGCGATGCCGCTTCCTGCACTGCAACGTTGTAGTAGTCGCGTACCTGGGTCTGGCGATCCTCGAACGCGCGCGTGTCCGCAGCGCGTTCGCTGAAGAACAGGTACGCGTAGGCATGCCGCGCGACTTCCAGCCATGCGTCCAAGCGCGGGTCGCCGTCGCCCGACGCTTCGGGTCGGGCGGCGACCGACAATGCCTGCGCACGATGTAACCACAACTCCGACAGCGCGGACAGCCGCCGCTCGTTGGACAGACCGGCGACGTCCGCCAAGGCGTCGATGCACTGCTGGCCCCCTAGGTCGGCGCAAGTACCTTCGCTATCCAGGCCGGTGCTGCGTATCGTTTCTGTCGTCGCCGCGCTGAACTGGCCGCTAGTCAGGATGTCGCCACGCTTCAGGGCGATGTACTCGCCGGGCGTCATCGCCTCGACCGTAACCGCCGGTCGGAACTCGCGCAGGATCGCGCAACCGTTAAGCAGCAGCAAGGCTGCCAACACCAACATCAGCCGCACGTACCGACGTCTCATTGGCCTACCCTCACGAGCGGCCACGCATTCATTGGCATTCCAAACACCGTTCCAAGATTTCCCATTTGCGTACGACAGCAATACTGAAATCCATGAATCTAGGGGGCTCCGGGCGGGCGGATCGGATTCCAAGCT